>JABAAK010000023.1 GCA_014238775.1 Candidatus Paceibacter sp.
CATTTGGAAATTATAATTAGACAAATGTTTTCAAGAAGGGAGATCGTTGATTCTGGCGGGTCCACTTACACAGCTGGTGATGTAATAGAATCTTCTCTTGTAAACAGTATAAACAATACTCTAAAAAAAGCAGGAAAAGAGTTAATGAAAACCAAAGAAATTATTTTAGGATTACCAAATATTCCAAAATCTAGAAACAGTTTCCTTTCAACAGCGTCATTTCAATGTACAACAAACATATTGCTTTCAGCAGCAGTTAAAGGGGAAGTAGACTCCCTTGATGATCTTAAATCAAATGTTATTACTGGTAGACTGGTTCCAATAGGTACTGCGTTTAAAGGTTCTAAAAAGAACAAAATGATTGAAAAAGTACAAGAAAAAATAAAAGAAGATGAAGAAGAATACAAAAGAAAAATGGAATTTAAAAAAGAATAAATGGATATATCTGGTGCAAAGGAAGAAATTCTTAGTAAAACCGACATAGTCGATATAATTTCACAATACACAAAATTAAAACAAGATGGAAAAAAATACAAAGGACTTTCTCCATTCACATTAGAAAAAACACCTTCTTTTTATGTGTCACCTGACAAAGGTGTTTATTATTGTTTTTCTTCACATCAAGGAGGAGATATTTTTACATTTATTCAAAAAATGGAAGGAGTTGATTTTATAGGTGCAATCAAAATTATTGCGCAAAAAACTGGAATAGATTTTAATAAATTTGAATATAAAAAAAAAGAATCCGACAAAAGTAATCAAACACTTTCCAAAATATTAGAAAGTGCCTTATTTCTATATAGGAGTCAAACAAATAAAGAAATTTTAAATTATCTAAAAAATAGAGGGATAAATCAAAAAATTATAGATGAATGGGAAATTGGTTTTGCACCAAATTTTTTTGATTTTTGTGTAAAAAAATTAAATTATACAAAAGAAATGTTGTCTAAAGCAGGGTTGGTTTCTCTAAAAGAAAACAAGGCATATGATCGTTTTAGAAATAGAATACTTTTTCCTTTAAGAGATAGTAATGAAAAAATTGTTGGCTTTGCTGGTAGAATTTATGTTGAATCAAAAAATCAGCCAAAGTATATAAATTCCCCAGAAACTGAGTTATATCACAAATCTACTTTTTTATATGGTTTATTTAAAGCAAAAAATCATATAAGAAAATATGATTTTTCGATATTAACAGAAGGATATTTAGACACCATTATGTCGCATACAACAAAGTTTAAAAACACAGTCGCTTCTTCTGGAACAGGAGTAACCAAAGAACATCTTCAGATTTTAAAAAAAATATCAAACAAAATAATAATTGCTTTTGATGGAGATGCTTCTGGTGTACTTGCAGCAATAAAAACAGCAAAAATGGCACTAGAAATGTCTATGGATGTAAAAGTTTTAGATTTAAATGATGGAAGGGATCCTGCAGATATTATCTTAGAGAATAAAGAAAATTGGTATGATCGGATTAAAAAAGCAAAAACAATCATTGAGTTTTTATTACAAAAAATACAAAAAAAATCAAAAAACGAAACAGATATGATAGCTCAAGTGCAAGAACACATAATACCTTTGATCGCAATTATAGAAAACAGTATGCTAAAAGAGAAATATATTCAAAGTGTTTCTTTGTGTTGTAATATTTCTTGTGATTCTATTAAAAAGCGTGTAGATATTTATTCTATTAGCGATGATTATGAAAGAAGCGCTTTTTCACACAATATAAAAGATAATTCAAATAACGATAAATTGTTCAATCAAATAAATCAATTTGTAAATTATGCAAAAGAAAAACAAATTTCACTTTCAAAAAATACAAATAAACTTTTAGAAGAATTAGAAGAGTATAAACCTTTTCTACACAATAAATCAAATATCAGTGAATTTCTTTTTGAGATGTCAGATCATAAAAATAATTTTAATATAGATCTTGAGATTTTTAAAAATTTAAAAAGTTTTTTATTCAATCATTATAAAAATATATTGCTACAGATATCTGGAGAAAAAGATTGGGCTGATTTAACTAAACTTGACAACTTAAATAAAGAATGGGAGAATATACAAAAGAAATTGCAAAAGCTGAATAAATTGTCTTACAATGATTAAAGTAAAAACAACCAAGAAAAAAAAGATAATTAAAAAAGTTGCCAAAAAAAATATTGTTAAAAAAAAATCTACTAAAAAAAAGATTGTTAAAAAAAAGAAACCCTTAAAAACGATCAAAAAAACAAGTATAAAAAAAATAAAAGAGAAACAGATTGATGTTTCGATGCTGACAACACTACAATTAAAAAAACTAACTGATTTCACTAAAAAAAACCAAAAAGTGGGATATGTTGAGATGGATGATATAAAAAATCTCTTACCAAAAATTATAGATGACAGAAAATACAAAAATCAAGTAGTTAAATTTATCAAAAATGAAAAAATAGATATACTTGGTGATTTGAATATGCTTGTAGATAAAGTGGATATATTAAGAAATGAAAGATATTCTGGTAAAAAAAGCAGTGAAATGCAAAATCAAGATGCAGTACAAATGTATTTAAAAGATATAGGTAGATATCCACTTTTAAAAGCAGAAGAAGAAATTGAGTTGGGAAAGAGAATTATGAAAGGAGATAAAGAAGCAAGGGAAAAACTTGTGCTACACAATCTTAGGTTGGTTGTAAATATTGCCAAAAGATACATGAATAGCAATAATCACTTAACATTACTCGATTTAATACAAGAAGCAACAAATGGTTTATATAAGACTGCAGATAAGTTTGATTACAGGAAAGGGTTCAAATTTTCTACATATGCATCGTGGTGGATTAGACAGTCTATAACAAGGGCAATAGCAGACCAATCAAACACAATAAGAAGACCTGTACATATGTCTGAAACCATATCTAAATATAAAAAAACAATAAATCAATTACAACAAGATCTAGGTAGACAACCAATAGATCAAGAGGTAGCAAATGAAATGGGAGTTTCTCCAGAAAAAATAGACTTAATCAAAAAAACAGACCAACAAACAAGATCGTTAGATCAACCTATAAGACAATCAGCAGAGGATGACACAAACACAATAGCAGAAATAATACCAGATACCAATCAAGTTTCACCGTTTGAGCATGCTTCACAATCTATATTAAAAGAAAAAATTGAGGATTTTCTAAATATTTTAACCCCAAAAGAAAGAAAAATTATAGAATTAAGGTATGGTATTAAAGACAATAAAATGCTCACATTAGAACAAATAGGAAAAGAGTTTAGTGTAACCAGAGAAAGAGTTAGACAAATTGAATCAAAAGCGCTTGAAAAGCTAAAAGAACATAGGGATTTAAAATACCTAAAAAATTACTAGATATGCATTTTATAAACTTTAGTATATAATATTATCATGTTAAAGATTAGATTTCAAAGGATTGGAAGAAGAAACAACCCGGCGTTTAGAATTATAGTGGCAAACTCCACAATAGGTCCTAAGAGTGGAAAGTTTTTAGAAAAACTTGGTTTTTATAACCCTATAGAAAAAACAAAAGATATAAAAAAAGACAGGGTTGTATATTGGATTAAACACGGTGCGTTGGTATCTGATACAGTTCATAATCTTTTAGTTTCTGAAGGAGTTATAGAAGGAAAGAAAAAAAATGTTTTACCTAAAAAAACTCCTACAAAAACAGAGTCAAATGAAGGCAGTGAAGCAATTAAAGAACAAAAGACAGACACAGAAGAACAAACACAAAAAATATCTGATTCTGGGGAAGACGACAAGACTGCACCAAAATCAGAATAAAAGAATTTAATTGATTTTTATCAAATGAATTCTAATTAAATAAAATTAAATAATAATATGGAAAATAAAGAAACAAAATACTTAGAAATGATTGTAAAGAATATTGTCGAAAAAGAAGATGATGTTCGAGTAACACAAGAACTTGATGAAAAGGGAACAAAACTAACAATTTTTGTAGCAGAGTCAGATATGGGCAAAGTTATAGGAATGGGTGGTAAAATGGCTGAATCTATAAGAGCAATTATGCACGCATATGGAGGTAAAACAAATCAAAAAATTGGAGTAGTTATAGACGAACCAGAAGGAAAAAGATCAAGATAATTTTTTAATTAATCAAAATGATTGGGATTCATATAATTACACTGTTTCCTGACTCTTTTAAGAGCTATTTGAATTCCTCAATCATTAAGAAAGCACAAGAAAAGAAAAAAATCTCTTTTTCTTTTTACAATCCAATTGATTATAAAAAGGAAGAAAACAAAAGAGTAGATGATAGACCTTATGGTGGTGGACCAGGTATGGTTCTTGAGGCTATACCTGTTCTTGAGGCATATAAAAAGGCGTTAGGGAGAAAAAAAAATGTTCTAACTATTTTTTTTGAAGTAAATGCAAAAAAATTTTCTTCTGAAATTGCAAAAAAAATATCCTGTAAATATAAACACATAATTTTAATTTGTGGACATTATGAAGGTATTGATTATAGGGTTAAAAATGCAACTTCTGCACTAGGACTTTCAATAGGAGATTATATATTAACTGGAGGTGAACTACCGGCATTGGTGGTTGTGGACTCTGTTGTAAGGGAAATTGATGGTGTTTTAGGTAATAAAAAATCTTTAGAACACTCTAGAATATCAACAAAAAAAGTTTACACAAGGCCGAGCTGTATAATCTACAAAGGAAACAAGCACAATGTTCCACAGGTTTTACGCTCTGGAGACCATAAAAAAATTTCAGAATGGAAGGAAAAAAACCAATAATCCAAAAAAATAGATTTCTTGCATGTTTTTTGGGAGCTGTGCTAGAATAATTGTACTGCAATGCCAAACGACAAAGACGAAAAAAAAAATACAATTGGATGTGTAATCGAATTACTTCCGAATACTTTGTTTCGTGTTGCGGTGCAAGAATCAAAAGAAGAAATTCTTGCTTATCTTTCTGGAAAAATTCGCTTACATCGAATAAAAATATTATTAGGCGATAAAGTAGAATTACAGATTGATGAATATGGAGGCAAAGCAAGAATTGTAAAAAGGTTATAAAAATATGAAAATTAAATCATCTATCAAAATTAAAGAACGAGGTGATAAAATAGTCCGTAGAAAAGGTAAATTATATCTTATAAACAAATTAAAACCAAGGAGAAAAATGAGACAACGATAAATAAAATCAATGCGAATATCAGGAATAACAATACCAGAAAAAAAACATCTAAACATAGCTCTTACTGCTGTGTATGGTGTTGGTGTAAAAACTTCAGAAAAAATTCTTAAGGAACATAAAATAAGTTTTTCAAACAAGGTTAAAGATTTAAATGAAGAAACAGAAACTTTGATTAGAAAAAGTATAGAAAAAGAAGTTATAGAAGGGGATTTGAGGAGATTTATTGGAAACAATATTAAAAGGTTAAAAGATATTCAATCACTCCGGGGTAGGAGACATATCATTGGTGCACCTGTAAGAGGACAAAGAACCAAAACAAACGCAAGAACAAAAAAAGGTAAAAAGAAGACTATGGGATCTGGTAAAACTAAGCTTCAAAAGAAATAATAAATATGGGCAAAAAGAGATTTGTTAATAAAGTAGGTTCCTCAGATAAAGGAAAACACTCTAGATCATTATCCAAAGTGCCTAAGAGAAAGATACAAAAAGGTATTATGTTTGTTGAAGCAACACATAATAACACAAAAATTTCTTTCACAGAAACAAACGGAAACGTTATAATGTGGGCTACTTCTGGATCTTTAGGATTTAACAGTAACAGAAAGCGTACACCATATGCGGCATCTCAGGTATCAGAAGTTATTGCAGAAAAAGCACAATCAATAGGTGTCAAAGAATTAGAATTTGTAGTAAAAGGTGTAGGACAAGGAAGAGAAGCAGCTTTGCGATCTTTTGTTAACAGGGGATTTGAAATACTGTCAATAAAAGACAAAACACCAATTCCACATAACGGCGTTAGAAGAAAAAAACCAAGAAGAGTATAAAATGAAACCAGTAAAACAATATAAACTAAGTAAAAGATTGAATATGCCAATTTTTGAAAAGTGTCAAACTTCAAAATTTGCTTTACGAGAACAAAGAAATACCAAATTTAAAAGTTTTAGAAGACCTATGTCTAGATTTGGACAACAATTAATTGAAAAGCAAAAACTACGATTTTCTTATGGAATTAATGAAAAAAATTTAAAAAACTACGTTTCTTTTTCTTTAAAAAACCAAACAAAATCTAGAGAGGATTCGTTGCTTGAACTTTTAGAAAGTAGGCTAGACAGTGTTGTTTATAATTCCGGTTTTATTCCTACACGAAGAATGGCAAGACAGATGATATCGCATGGTCATTTCTTGGTGAATGGAAAAAAAACAAAAGTGCCATCAAGACAAATTAAAATGACAGACCAGATATCTATAAGAGAAGGGAGTAAAAAAACAACCCTTTTTGGTCAACTAACAGGATCAAAACCTGTTAGAAAAGCAACAAGTTTTGTAAAATTTGATGAAAAAAATTTTACTATTAGTATGGAAGAGGTGCCAAAATATTTAGACTCTTCAATATATGACTTCGCAACAATTTTTGAATTTTATTTAAGATAAACAAAATATATGATAAAGTATACAAACCCATTATTACCAAGCAAACCAAAAGTTATTTCTGAAAATAATAACGAAGGAGTTTATGAAATATCTAATTTACTTCCCGGGTATGGATCAACTTTAGGAAACTCCATAAGAAGAATGTTGATGTCATCTATACCAGGATTTGCTATAACAAAAATAAAAATTAATGGTGTACAACATGAGTTTTCTGATATCCCAGGGGTAAAAGAGAATGTCATTTTAATAATTTTAAATTTAAAAAAAATTAATTTTAAAATTAATACAGAGGATACAAAACACACCATTATACTAAAAAAGAAAGGGGTAGGTGCTGTTGTAGCTTCAGATTTTACAATACCAACACAAATTGAAATTTTAAACAAAGATTCTTATATAGCAGAAATAACAAACAAAAACACAGAACTTGAAATTGAATGTGATATAGAGTCAGGTGTGGGATATACTGCTCGGGAGGATTTGTGTAAAGAAAGGGTTGAAGTTGGTGCTATTGTGCCAGATGCTTTCTTTTCCCCAATAAAAAGAGCATCATATGAAGTATCAAATATGCGTGTTGGGAACCAAACAAACTTTAATAAATTAATTATTAAGATAGAAACAAATGGTGTTGTATCTCCAAAAGAAGCTTTTGAATTAGCTATAAGCAACATGATTGCACAATTCCAAGCTATAGTTGGGTTTGCAAAAGAAAGAGAGATGACCATATTAGAAGATGATAAATTAAAATCTATCAAAATATCGGAACTTGATTTTTCACCATCGGTTTTAAAAGCCTTAGATGATTCTGGTATAAAAACAATAGCAGGTCTTTCAAATAAAAAAGAATCTTTTGTTGCTGCTCTCCCTGGTATCGGACCAAAAGCAGTTATTGATATTAAAAAAATGTTGTCAGGATATGGAATAACATTAGATGAATAGATAATAATATGGCATACACACGAAAAACAAAACGAGTATTTGGAAGGGGAAAAGATCAAAAAAATGCACTTATGAGGTCGTTAGCTCGTTCTCTTGTTTTAAATGAAAAAATTAAAACAACAGAAGCAAAAGCAAAATCATTAAGACCATTTATTGAGAAAATAATAACAAAATCTTCTTCTAATTCTCTTTCAACTGTAAGAAATTTAAACAGTATTTTCTACAATGATAAAAAAATAGTTCAAAAACTAACATCTGAAATTGGTCCTAAGTATAAAAATAGAGCAGGTGGTTATACAAGAATAATAAAATTAAATAATATTGGCGGAAGGACTGAGGCAATAATTGAATTTGTATAATATGAAACACGTAAACATAGACGCAGACGGACAAAAACTTGGTCATTTAGCAGTTAAAATATCTGATATTTTAAACGGCAAAAATACTGCAGAATTTACAAAAAATAAAGTACCAGAAGTTTGTGTTGTTGTAAAAAATTGTTCAAAATTAGATATTTCTAACAAAAAAATGAAAGCAACAGAATATCAAAGATACAGTGGTTATCCAGGCGGTAGAAAAGTAAGGACGATGGTAGAAGAAATTCAAGTAAATGGTTTTGAATCTATACTTAGATCTGCTGTTTCTGGTATGCTTCCTAAAAACAGATTAAAAAGCATAAAGCTTAGAAGATTACAAATTTCAGAATAATATATAAATATGAAGGACGAAAAAAAATATTTGGAAAAAAAAGGAGGATATATGGAGGCAATAGGAAGAAGAAAGTCGTCTGTCGCTCGAGTCAGGATTTATAAAGGTAAAGGAGAAATTTTTTCTGTAAACAATAGAGATGCAAAGGAATATTTTCCAATAAATGCAATATATAATACGAGCAGAGAACCACAAAAAATTGTTGAAAATAAATTTGATATAACAGTACAAGTAAAAGGTGGTGGGTTCTCGTCGCAAGCAGAGGCTTTACGCCATGGCTTAGCTCGTGTATTAGTTGCATATGATGAAGAAAAGAGAAAAGAAATGAAGGATGCTGGTTTCTTAAAAAGAAACCCTAAAAAGAAAGAAAGAAAGAAATTTGGACTAAGAAAAGCAAGAAGAGCTCCACAGTGGAGTAAGAGATAAGTGTGTATGGCAGACAAAGATAAAAACCCTTTACCAGAACAAAACAAAGAAAAAATAACAAAATACAAAAAAGAAAGAGATGAATATCTCGAAGGTTGGAAAAGAGCAAAAGCAGATTTATTAAATGAGAAAAAAAAATTCTCTGAAATTTTAGAACAAAAAGAAAAAATAATTATAGCTTCTTGTATTAATAATTTTATTCCACCACTAGATAGTTTTTTTCAAGCAAAAAAAAATAAAGAGGTGTGGGAAAGTGTAGATAAAAATTGGAGAGTTGGAATCGAGGCTATTCATTCACAATTGAGAGATGCCATGATGTCCATGGGGATCTACGAGATTTTACCTAAAAAAGGAGAAGATTTTGACCCAAAAAAACACCAAGTGGTAGAAACTAATGAAGGAGAAGAAGATAAAATTATCAGTTTGTGTTCACCTGGGTATGAAATTGCAGATTTTGTTATAAAACCAGCCTGTGTTATAATAGGTAAAAAGCAATTAAAAACTTAATAAAAACAAGGATATGTCTAAAATTATTGGAATAGATTTGGGTACAACTAATTCTGCTGTAGCATATATTTTAAACGGTAACCCAGAAATTATAGAAAACACTGAAGGAGGAAGAACAACACCATCTGTTGTTGCTGTGTCAAAGACAAATGAACGATTGGTAGGATTACTTGCAAGAAGGCAAGCAGTTACAAATCCAACAAACACCATATATGGTGTTAAAAGGTTTATAGGACATAGATTTAAAGATAGTGTGGTACAAAGTGATATGAAAACACTTCCTTATGAAATTACTGAAGGTCCAAAAGGAGGGGTACTAATAACATTAAATAATGAGAAAAAACGACCAGAAGAAATATCTGCCATAATCCTTCAAAAAATTAAAGAGGATGCGGAGGCAAAGATAGGGGAAAAAGTAACAGATGCGGTTATAACAGTACCAGCTTATTTTGATGAAAATCAAAGAAAAGCAACTCAAGATGCAGGAGAAATAGCCGGATTAAAAGTAAAGAGAATTATCAATGAACCAACAGCGGCCGCACTTGCTTATGGCTTTAACAAAAAGAAAAATGAAAAGATTGTTGTTTTTGATTTTGGTGGAGGTACGTTCGATGTTTCTGTTCTTGAAGTCGGTGATGATGTTGTTGAAGTGAAATCCACAGACGGAGACTCTCATATGGGTGGAAGAGATATTGATTATGAAATTATACAAAATATAATTAAAGAATTTAAGAAAGAAATCGGTATTGAATTAAAAGATCCAATTGCGCTTCAAAGGCTTGACGAAGCTGCCGAAAAAGCAAAAATTGAATTATCTGTTTCAATTGAGACAGAAATAAATATTCCTTTTATAACATCTACTGATTCAGGACCACAACATTTGGTTATGAAGTTATCTCGTGCGACATTAGAAGAATTATCTGACAAATATATTAAACGAGCAATCAAAATAACAGAAAATGCCCTAAAAGCTTCAAAGCTTGAGAAAAAAGATATAAATGAGGTTATAATGGTTGGAGGACAAACTCGTATGCCGGCAATCCATGATGCTGTTTCTTCATTTTTTGATAAAGAAATAAACAAATCTATTAATCCAGATGAAGTTGTTGCTTTAGGTGCTGCGGTTCAGGCGGGTATATTGCAAGGTGATGTAAAAGATATACTTCTTTTAGATGTTGTACCAATATCTTTTGGTATTGAAACTATGGGAAGTGTTTCTACAAAAATAATAGACAGAAACACAACACTACCAACATCTGCATCACAGATATTCTCCACAGCATCTGATAATCAAACATCTGTAGATATACATATAGTACAAGGTGAAAGAGCAATGGCGAAAGACAACAAAAGTCTCGGTCGATTTATATTAGATGGAATTGCACAAGCGGCAAGAGGTATTCCTCAGATTGAAGTTACTTTTGATATAGATTCAAATGGTATTTTAGATGTAAAAGCAAAGGATAAAAATAGTGGTAAAGAACAATCTATAAAAATTGAGGCAAGTTCTGAATTGACAGACGAAGATATAGAAAAAATGAAAAAAGATGCGGAAGTTAATGCAGAAGAAGATAAAAAAAAGCGAGAGGTTGTGGAAGCAAAAAATTTAGCAGAACACACAGCATACTCATTAGAAAAAGAAATGAAAACTTTATCAGACAGTATAGATGAAAATCTTAAAAAAGAAGGAAATGAACAGATTGAATTTCTTAGAAAAATAACAGACAAAGATTCCCTTGAAGAGATCCAAAAAAGAGTTACAAGTGCGAATGAAGTTTTGTCAAAACTCACCGCAGCTGCTAAAGAAAAAAACAACACAACAGAGGACAATAAAACAGAGGATCAAAAAGAAAACAAAGACGACAATGTAACTGATGCGGATATTAAGGAATAAACACAATGGTTGATTATTATAAAGTTTTGGAAGTAGATAAAAATGCTTCGGAGGAAGAAATAAAAAAATCATTTCGAACATTAGCACATAAATATCACCCAGATAAAAAAACAGGTGATGAAAAAAAATTTAAACAAATAAGTGAAGCATATTCCGTGCTTTCTAATAAAGAAAAACGGAACAAGTATGACACAGTAGGCACTGGAGGTTTTGATTTTAATGGTGGGCAACATGACTCTGAAAATATTCATTTTGATTTTTCTGATTTGTTTGGAGACTTGTTTCAACAACACACAAGAAAGGTTGGAAATGATATTCTTATGGATATAAATATTACATTTCGAGAGTCTTTTTTACAAAAATCTAAAGAAGTAACTATTCCATATAAAACCAAAAAAACCCAAACAATAAAAATTAATATCCCTTACGGAATAAAAAATGGTCAAGTTGTTGCTCAGAGAGGACTTGGGGAAGAGATATCAGGAGGAATACCTGGTGATATCCATTTTAGATTTCACGTATCCACAGATTCTGTATTCTATGAATTAAATGGAATGCCATTTTTAGATTTAGAAATATCAGTTACCGACGCTCTTTTATCAAGTGAACATAAAATCACCACACTTGAGAGTAAAAAAATTACAATTACAGTTCCAGAAAACACAACTTCAGGAAAAATTTTAAGAGTAAAAAAATATATGGTTTCTGAATTTTTTGTTAAAGTTATTATTGTTGTACCTAAAAAAATAACAAATAAAGCAAAAGAAGCATTAAAAACCTTAAAAGAAGAAGGATTTTAAAATGTTTGAATTTTTTAGTGAATTTACTATAACCACAGATATAATTATTGCTTTTTTTGTAGTATTGTTTTCAATTATTATTATGTATTGGAAAAGATCTGTAGCAGCTGCGCTGGTACTTTCTTTTTATCCTAGCACACTGCTATTTACTTTCGTACCAGACTATTTACTGGATTTAGCTAAGTCAAACGAATTAATAGTTTATTTAGTTATTTATATTATATGCTTTTTGATAGTTACTTCAGTACTAGGTGATTTTTTTTCAAAACAACTTGAAGGAAGTTTGTTTGAAGGTATATTACTCGGAGTGACTTTAATTATCTTATTACTGGTTTTTTTGTTTCATTTTGTGTCTATCGGAGATGTTGTTATTTCAGAAAACAAAATAATAGATCTTATATCAAACAATAATTATATATTTTATGCTTTATTAGTACCACTAATTTTGTTTTATTTTGTTTTTGCAATATAATAATAATAATGAAAAAAATTTTAACAGGCATAAAACCAACTGGGAAAATACATTTAGGTAATTATTTATCTACTATAAAAAATATAATAGAGGAACAAAATAAAAAAAACAATATTTTTTTATTCATAGCAGATTTACACACATTAGCAGATGACACTTTAGATTGGAAAAAAACACACAAGAGAACAGACGAGCTGGTTAAGTCATATATTTCTCTCGGAGTAGACCCAAAGCAGGTTGTAATTTATAAACAATCAGATTTTCCCCAACTTACAGAACTAATGTGGATTTTATTTTCTATTACAACCTTTCCATATATACAAAGATCACACGCATATAAAGCAGCAATAGACTCAGGAAAAGAAGCAACATTGGCACTGATGCTATATCCACTGTTAATGACATCTGATATTATTTTGCCAAACTTCGATTCAGTTCCTATAGGCAAAGACCAACTCCAACACATAGAATATGCAAGGGAATGGGTTAGAAAATTTAATACAAAATTTGGATCATTTTTTAAAGAACCCAAATCATTTACAAAAGAAACATTGGAAATAAAAGGAACAGATGGAAGAAAAATGAGCAAAAGTTATAAAAATACTATTTCTATTTTTGCAGATGAAAAAGATATTAAAAAGAATATTGATAGTATTAAGACAGACTCTAAAAAGAAAGGTGAAAAACTAGATCCTGATAAATGTAATGTTTTTTATTTTTATAATTTAATCTCAGAAGATTCCTCTGAATTAAGAAAAAAATATCTATCTGGAACAATCGGATATAGAGAAGCAAAAGACGAACTTTTTTCCGCTTTTATGAAAAAATTTGATGCACCAAGAAAAAAATATAAAAAAATTATTAAAAATAATAAATTTACTGAAAAAATATTATCTAAAAATAGAAAAAAAATAAATAAGTTGTTAGATAAAAGGCTCTCTGAAATAAAAATCTTGGTTGGGTTAAGTGGTGAATAATAATTTTCCATATTACAAAAATTTTGTAATTTTGTAACTATTTTTTGTGTTAGACTTTATTTATAGAAAAATAAATACCTGTATGAAAGTATTTATTTATTTTTTATAAATCCCAAAGTGTCTAATCAAGTAAATATTACAGAAGAAAAAACAAATATCAATAAAACATTTGACGGTCCAATTGACTTACTTTTGTCATTAATAGAAAAAAGAAAATTACAAATAAATACACTGTCTTTGTCAAAAATAACAAATGATTACTTGGAAAAATTAAAAAAACAAGCTGTTTTTCCTTCACAGGAAGTAGCATGTTTTGTACACACAGCATCTATATTGTTATTTATAAAATCAAGATCATTGTTACCAATACTTTCTTATCTTGACGAAGAGGAAACAGATGCTGAGGTTTTGGAAAAAAGGTTAATTTTGTATAAAATGCTAAAAAATGCAAGTGCTGGTGTGGAAGACAATTTTAAAAAACAAAATTATTTTTGTCCAAATCCCATTAAAAAACAAAAAACTATATCATTTAATCCAGATAAAAAAATGGATTTAAAAATGATTTCTACAATCGCAGAAAACCTAATATTTATTTTACCAAAAAAAAAGGACCTTAAAGAAAAAGTTGTTGATATTGTGGTGACTCTTGATGAAATGATGGACAATCTTGTTAAAAAAATCCATAATTTAAAAATAACCGGATTCTTTGGACAAATAGCAGACAGGAGGACTAAAAAAACTTTTGCCGTTTCTTTTTTGGCCTTACTTGAGTTAGTTAAACAAAATAAAATTAGTGTATCTCAAACAAAATTATGTGGAGAGATTGAAATTAAAAAATAATTATGGAAGAAAAAAAAGAAAATCAAAAACAAATTGTTGAAGCTGTGATTTTTTTGTCAGGAGGTTGTGTTACACGAAAAGAATTACTTAAAAAAACTAATGTTAAGGCGACTGAGTTAGAAGAAATAATTGTTGAATTAAAAGAGGACTATCAAGACAGGGGTATTTGTTTGAGTGATGATAAAAACTCTGTTGGGTTTTATACAAACCCAATTATTTCAGAAAAATTGCAAATTATAGATTCAGAAGAAATGACAGGTCCACTCTCTAAATCAGCCAAAGAAACATTAACAACAATTGCATATTGTTCGCCAATCAAAAAAATAGACATCGATTTTATTAGAGGTGTAAATACTCAATTCATATTAAAACGACTGTTACTACGGGGTTTGATTCAAAAAATAGACAATAATACCAACACCTTTGGTGTAACACTGGATTTTTTGTCTCATATGGGTATTGATTCAATAGAAAAGCTACCTAATTACGAGCAGGTGCGATTTCAAATGCAAGAGAGTCTTAAGGAAATTAAAAAAATTATAAACAACAATGATTAAAGTAGCATTTTTTTTTCTATTAACAATTTTGTTTGTTATTTCTTTGTATTTTTTTTCAATCAAAAGAGAAATACCAAAGATTGAATCTAAAGAAATAAATAAAATTGAAATAAATATAGACAAATATAATATTAAGGCAAAAGGTTATCTGGTATATGATATTGATCAAGATATATTATTGCTTGAAAAAAATAGTTCTATTACTTATCCAACAGCATCAATATCCAAACTTTTATCTACTCTTGTGGCATACCAACATATAGATGATAAAGATATTGTTGTAATTGAAAAAAAAGATTTAAATGTATCTGCAAATACAAATTTAAAAATAGGCGACAGTTGGTATGTGAAAGAATTATTAAAATTTTCTTTAATTGAATCATCAAATATTGGAATAACTGCCATTGAAAGATATGTTGAAGAAAAAACAGGAGTAGATTTTTTTGATCTAGTAAAGGAGTATCAAAAAAGTAAAAAATTAAATCAGTCTTATTTTACAAATTCTACTGGGCTTGATGTACATTCAGGACTATCAAGTGCTAAAAGTTCACCGAAAGATGTTGTTTCACTACTTCGTTTATCTATTGATGAATTATCAGACATTATATATGATACCGGTATATACACAAAAGATTTTTACACAACAAATGGAAAAAAATACAAAGCAACAAATACAAACAAATTAACAAAAAAACTCAACAACATATTTGTTTCAAAAACAGGTTTTACTAGTTTAGCTGGAGGTAATTTAGCAATTTTAATAAATATTGAAAATTCAAAAATAGCTATTGTTGTTATGTCATCAACTGTAAAAGAAAGATTTAATGATGTAGAAAAGTTGGTTAATATAGTAAAAAAATATAAAAACCCTAATAATATATAATATCAATATGCAAAACAAATGGGACGAAGTAATTAAATTGTGTAAATCCAGAGGCTTTATTTTTCCGTCATCTGAAATATATGACGGTTTTTCTGGTGTGTATGATTATGGTCCGCTTGGAGTGGAGTTATCTAAAAATATCAAAAAAGAGTGGTGGAAGAGTGTTGTATATAAAAACAAAGAAATTCTAGGAATAGATTCAGCTATTTTTACAAACCCTAGGGTATGGGAGGTATCGGGACACACAACTGGCTTTTCTGACCCTTGCACTATAGATAAAAAAACAGGTACAAAATATAGGGTTGATCATCTTCTTGAAAAGATTAATATAGATTGCGACGGAATAAAAGATTTAAAAGAAATAAAAACTCTTTTTGATAAACATAAAAAAGACATTAAAATAAAAGGTGTAAATGTTGCGGATTTGTCTGAAACAGAATTTGTTAATTTATTAGTAGAATCTAATCTAAATCAATCAAAAGTCGGAAAATCTTACTTGAGAGGGGAGACATGTCAAGGAATTTTTATAAATTATAAAAATGTGGTTTCTTCAACAAACAAAAAAATACCTTTTGGTATAGCACAAATAGGAAAAGCTTTTAGAAATGAAATATCTGCAAGACAGTTTATTTTTAGATTAAGAGAATTTGAACAAATGGAACTGCAATTTTTTGATTTTCCTAAAAAATCAGATGAAAATTTTATTAAATTCAAAGAAAGTTCTCTTGAGTTTTTATTGTCTCTTGGACTGAAAAAAGAAAATTTAAGATATAAAGAGCATGACAAATTAGTGTTTTATTGTAAAAAAGCAGTGGATATTGAATACAATTATCCACTAGGATGGAAGGAGCTTGAGGGTATACATGACAGGGGTGATCATGACTTAACCCAACATGGTACTTTTTCAAATACAAAAATGGATTTTTTTGATGAAAAAACTAAAACAAAACACATACCCAATGTCATTGAGACATCTGTTGGTGTTGAACGACTATTTTTAGCAATTATACTTGATGCATATACAGAAGAATCTTTACCAGACGAAACAAAAAGAGTAGTTTTAAAATTAAAACCAGAAATAGCGCCTACTTATATTGCAATTTTACCATTGTTTAAAAAAGATGGTTTACAAGAAAAAGCAGTTGAAATATTTAATATAATGTCAGAAAATTATGTATGTTCTTATGATGACACACAAAGCATAGGTAAGAGATACAGAAGGCAAGACGAAGTCGGAACACCATTTTGTATAACAATAGATTATCAAACATTAGAAGACGAAACTGTAACAATTAGGCACAGAGATTCTATGAACCAAACCAGGATAAAAATTTTTGATTTAGACAAATCATTGAAATTTTAATTATAAAATTATCTGGTAAAAGATTTCTGTTAATTCTTGAAAAGTGTGTATACCAAATTCTGAATATAGTTCTGTTCCGCTATTGTCTAAAATTTGTAAATAAGGTGTTTGTGTTATTTGTAAACTCTTTATAATGCTTTTTGTTTTTTCTTCAAAAGATTTGCGTTTTTCTCCACCTAATAACCTACATTCAGATATTATCTTTGTTTCAATGTTTAATTCGTTAAAGATTTTATTAAATCTTTCTGTAGGGTATTCAATCTCTTCAACAACCAAAAGTGATCTATCAATAAAATCTAGTGCTGTTTGATTTCCATAATTTTCTCTAATACATTCGGTTGTCAACCCTTTCTCTGTGGATAATTGGTCTACATGAGGCCCGTGTCTAATTACAACTGCAATTTCCCCAGATGTTACATAATGACTATTAAGAAGTGAGTGTAAATGTGGATGAAAGTCTTTACAATGTTTGCATTGTAAATCTATATATTCTATTAAAAAAAAGTTTGCATCTTCATTTCCAATAACTATGTCGTCAACTTCTATAAAGTTTACTTTTTTTAAATTATCAGAATTATGTGATTTTATTTTAAAATTACTCTGACTGTCTTTATAAACAATTGTAAGTGATATTAATATACCTGCAATAATAATTAAAAATGGATTTATATTTTTCATTTACTTGTATTGTACATTATAAAAACTTTAAACTCTCATTTGTTATTTGTTCTGAGGTTATATCATCTTTATACATTGTAGTATCAATTTTAATTTCATTAATGTTTCCAAAATCTTCATATTTTAAAATTTCGTTTTTCATAACATATTCAAAAACATCTTTTGTTATTTTAACATCATCAACACAATATTTTTTTATTTTTTCTATTTCACCTTTTTTCCACCACTCTATTGCATCTAGACCGTGTCCTGATTTACTAATTCCAAGTGTACCTTTTGCAATCCAATCTAATTTTAGTCTTCTTCCGAAGGAGTTTTTTATCATTTCTAATATATCTATACTATTTTTCTTTTTTAAATCGTATTGATAATATTTATTTAGTATTGGAATATCAAAATGATTAGAGTTGAATCCTATTAAAGTATCAGACTTATCTATGTAAGGCCACAAATCTTTTAACTCATTTTCAGAAAAAGATAAATATTTGTCTGTATCATAATCGTAGATAGCAATCACAGACAAATCTAAGCTTTCAGGTTTTCTAGACCCTGTGTCTTGAAAAGTATTTTTAGTTTCTATATCAAAAACAAGTTTTTTTAACATTATATTTTTCTACTATTATTATTATTTCTATTGTGGGTTATAATAACACATATGTATGAATCATTTGCATTAAATCCATTAATTTTATTGCCTATATCGTTTTTTATTGGATTTGTTTTTACTTTGGTTTGTACTCCACAATTAATTAAATTTTTAAAGTTTAAAAAAACATGGAGGTACGATAATACAAAAAAAACAATAGATGGTGTTGATTCTATTCCATTTAATCAAATACAAAAAAAGAAAATTGAGGAAGGAGACAAAACACCGAGAATGGGGGGGCTTTCTTTTGTTATTCCAACAATAATATTACTTGGTTTTTATAGTTATATTTCAAAAAGTGAAATAATTTTTTTAATTTTTGCAGTGTTTGTTATTGCTTCTTTAGTTGGTTTTGTTGACGATTTGATGGATATAAAACAAAACAGAAGAGAAATACCATTCACATATACACTTTTGTTTTTTGCACTTGTTGGTTTTGTGTTTGGTTATGCTTTGAACATTTTTGGACTTGATACATTAAACATAGGTATTGGTAGGTATGAATACATATGGAATGTTTCCTCATGGATGCCTATTTTGTCTGCATTATGGTTTACTTGTTGGTTCTCTACATCGCCGATTGATGGTATAGATGGGTTATCTGCTACGGTGTATAAATCTGCATTTTTATTTTTTGGAATTTTTTTAGTTCTTTCTAATTTCACTTTACTACCACTTTCTATTATTTGCTTTGCATTTTTTGGAACTCTACTCGGATTTCATTGGTTTAACATTACACCAGCTAAATTCTATATGGGGGAGGTGGGTGTCGCACCTGTAACTATATTGTTTGCAGCATTAACATTTCTTTCCTCTGCATTGGGTGCTGGAGGAATGTTTTTCTCATTGTTTGCAGGTTTTTTGATGATTATAACTGTAGGTTCAATTGTTTTACAATATTTTTTCTGGATTTTTTTAAAAAAGCCATTATTTAGAATAACTCCCATACATCATACATTTCAATATAATGGTATGCCAGATGCTTCTGTTGTAACAAGATATGGTGTTATAAGTGTAATTGTTTCTATGATTGGTATTACACTACTGTTTATTTAATTTAGCGTGAGAGTTTCTGTCTCACCTGAAAACATAAAAAGTATTCTACTTGGATTATGTATTGTTATGCAATTTTTTGGTTTTGTAGTATTCCTATCGTCTTATACATCTTCAATTGCATTTGATCAAACATTTAGTATATTTAATAGTGTTTTAACCCAATTGGCTGCTATTGTTATAGGTTGGACTATTTTGTTTATTGTATGGAAATTTTTTAATTATGAGTTATTAAAAAACAAAAAAATTATTTTTGTGTTAGGGGCACTTACAATTATTGTAATTTTTTTGTTAGCTCTGTTTGTGGAATCTCGTGGAGGGGCTTTTAGATGGATTTCTATTGGTTTTGCAACAATCCAACCATCAGAGTTTGTAAAGCCAATTGTTATGATTGTATCTGCATATTTTTTATACATGACAGAGAAAAAAAATAAAAAGAAAGAATTTTTTCTATGGTTTGGGGGATATATGATTCTTATTTTTGCTGCTTTTTACAAACAAGTTGATTTAGGAACAATGTCTGTGATTGCCTTATCTGTTGTGCTTATGGCTCTGTGTGCTCGAAGTATACCAATAAAAGAAAAGGTTTTTTTCTTACTTTCAATGTTCGTGCTGGTTTGTGGTTTTGTATTTTTTTCACCACACACACACAATCGATTTGAATCTTCATACAAACTTTTGACTAACAATTTAACAGAAGCAGACCTCAGGGGGTCCGCCTATCACCAAATAAACAACCTTAGAGCACTGTCCTATGGAGGGGTTTTTGGTAGCGGGCTCGGACATAGTGTTCAAAAACAAAAAAAATCCTTACCAGAAATATCCACGGATTCAATTTTTGCATTAATCGGAGAAGAGCTTGGTTTTTTTGGGACAACTTTTATTGTTTTATTTTTTTTAGGATTCTCTTTTGCATGTTTATATATTGCGTCTTATGTAAAAGACCGGTTTGGTATGTTTGTAATAATTGGAATAACCTCAGTAATAGTTTCTCAAGCGTATTTTCATATTTTGGTTACATTAGGTGCGCCGGCAAGTGGAATCCCATTAGTTTTTTTTAGTAAAGGGGGGTCTATTACGGTATTTACCATGATGTCTATAGGTCTTGTTTTAAATATTTTTGACAGGAGTATTGCACTAAAAAAGCATAGGTCTTAATAAATATAATGTTAAAATAGTATTATGAAAATAGCTTTAACAGGAGGTGGAACTGGTGGTCATTTTTATCCGTTGATTGCCGTTGCAGAAGAAATAGAAAAAATAGCAAGACAAAAACGACTGATATCACCATCTGTTTATTATATTGGAAACAAACATTATGATAAAACTACTTTAGATAATTTAGGAATAAGTTTTTTATATTGTCCTGCCGGGAAAAAAAAACTTACAAAAACACTTTTCTCTTATATATCAAATTTTTTTGACATGTTTAAAATTTTATTTGGTATATTTTATGCATTTATTGTTTTATATAAATTATATCCGGATGTAGTTTTTAGCAAAGGTGGATATGTTGCTTATCCTGTGTGTGTAGCTGCACGGTTTTTAAAGATTCCTCTGGTTATACATGATTCTGATTCTATACCAGGCAGAGTTACTTTACGAACAGCAAAAAGTGCTATGTATATAGGAATTGCTTTCCCTGAGGCAGAGAAATATTTTTCAAAAAATGAATTGAAAAAAACATCTCTTGTTGGAATACCCATGAGATCAGAATTAACAAAAAATACAAATTCTAAAGACAATAGCAATACCGAAATGCCTTTTGGACTCCATAAAAACAAAAAGATTATACTTGTGTTGGGTGGGTCGCTTGGTGCTTCATATGTAAATGACAATATAATAGATGCTTTAGACAAATTACTGGTCAATTTTCAAATAGTTCACCAAACAGGTAAAAACAATTTTGAAAAAATAAAAAAAGAGGCAAATATATATCTAATGAATCACAAACATTTTAAAGATTATCATCCAGAGTCATTTTTAAATACATATGAACTAAAAAAAATGTATTCAGTGGCTGATATTATAATAACAAGGGCAGGGTCATCTACACTTTCAGAGATTTCCCATTGGGGCATACCATCCATAATAATACCAATACCAGAAACTGTATCCAGAGACCAAAGATCAAATGCATATGCGTATGCTAGAATTTCTGGTGGTGTTGTTATAGAACAAAAAAATCTATCTCCAGGGATACTTTTATCACAAATAAACTCAATTTTATTAGATGACAAGCTGTTGGATGAAAAAAGAAAATTAGCACTAAATTTCGACAACCCAGAAGCAGCTAAAACCATAGCAAATACATTAATTTCAATACTTATTTCACATGAAAAATAATATAACAATAAATACAAGGATAGCACCGTCTCCAACTGGACCACTTCACATAGGTACAGCAAGAACTGCTTTGTACAATTATCTATACACAAAAAAAAATAACGGTAAATTTTTTATAAGAATCGAAGATACGGACAAAAAAAGATGCAAAAAAAAATATTTCAAAGATGCTATAAATTCATTACATATTCTTGGAATCTTTGAGGATGATTTGTTTATACAATCCCAAAGAACATATATATATAAAAAAGAACTAGAAAGATTAATAAAAGAAGACAAAGCATATGTGTCATGCGAAAAATCAAAACACAACCATAAAAAAAATATAAACGTAATAAGATTTAAAAATCCAAAGAAAATAGTTGAGTTCAATGATTCCATACGAGGAAATATTAAAATTGATACAACAGAACTTGGTGATTTTGTTATTGCAAGATCAATTTCAGATCCGCTTTATCATTTTACAGTTGTTGTAGATGACCAGAAGATGAACATAACAAACATTATAAGGGGAGATGATCATATATCAAACACACCAAGGCAGATTTTGTTAATAGAAGCACTTAATTATCAAATTCCAAAATATACACACATACCATTAATAACTTCTATAGATGGAAAAAAATTATCTAAAAGAAAAAATGATACTTCTATTTTAAATTATATACATCAGGGATACATACCAGAGGCATTGGTAAATTATTTATTTATACTTGGGTTAGGGGATGTTAATAATTCAAAAAATGATTCAGTTGATGAAATCAGAAATATAAATCAACTAACTTCTGATTTTGATATTAACAGGATACAAAAAAAATCATCTGTTTTTGATATTAAAAAATTAAATTGGATTAATAAACAATACATTAAAAAACTTAGTTGTTTACAAATCAGACAAAAAATTAAATTTTCTTTGATCAAAAAATTTCCAATAAAATCTACTTTTAATCAAAAAATAATAAAAGAGATTGTTAAAGATTTAAAAGAAAGATTTTATACATTTGGTGAAATGAAACAAAATATAAAAAACAAAGATTATGATTTTTTATTTAATTTAAAAAACATAGACATCAAAAAAATATCTTGGAGGAAACTAACA
>JABAAK010000024.1 GCA_014238775.1 Candidatus Paceibacter sp.
AGGGTATCCCATACACACCGGACATACCAAACTGTTTGGTTCTTTTTCGTTTGGATCATTTTTACATCCACAAAAAAGTTTACTGTTTGTACAAAGTTCTGCGTGGATCTCAAGTCCTATAGTTGGTGTATACATATAGATATATTAGCATTTTAAAAAGGTTGTTAAAATTATTGTATTTTTGTAAGTATAAAATCAAAAAGATTTTTTATAGAAGTTTCGTCATACATTGAAATAGAAAAAATATTTTCTATTTTGTGTTTAGAAAATATTTCTTTTGCATTTAATAGTGTTTTCTCATCTACCGTGTCTTGTTTTGTTAAAATTATTATTTCTTTTTTTATTTCTAATCCGTTTCCATATTTTTCAAGTTCTTTTCTTATAATTTTATAATCAGAAATTATATCTTTACTTTCAAGTGATATCAAATGAAACAATATATTTGTCCTTGATATATGTCGCAAAAACTTATGTCCCAACCCTTTTCCACTTGAAGCACCCTCTATAATTCCAGGTATGTCTGCAAAAACAATATCTCTTGCAACACCGATACTTGGTTCTAATGTTGTAAAAGGATAATCTCCTATCTTAGAATGTGCGTTTGTTATCTCGTTTAAAAGTGTAGATTTTCCAGCGTTTGGAAGTCCTATTATTCCTACATCTGCGATGATTCGTAATTCTATATACATCTTATATGTCTGTCCATCAAAACCGTATCCGGCTTTTTTAGGTGTAGTGTTTACACTACTTTTATAATGAGTATTACCAAACCCACCTCTTCCACCTTTAGCTATTAAAATAGGTTCATTTTCTGAGAAACACTCATACTCTTCGTGCGTTTTCATATTTTTTATATATGAGCCAACAGGTACTTCTATAGTCAAATCCATTCCGTCTCTCCCTGATTTATTTTGTCCACCTCCAGGTCTTCCGTCTTCAGCTTTATATGTCTGCCCTTTTTTTAATTTATTTAGAGCTCGAAGAGATCTCACGGCGATGAAATAAACATCTCCACCCTCTCCTCCGTTTCCTCCATCCGGACCTCCTTTATCTTCATATTTTTGTTGTCTCCAGTGTATTATGCCGTCTCCACCACGACCAGCACTAACCGAAATATTGATTTCATCTTTAAACATTTTATTTAACTAAAAATCTTGCAATAGTAGTTGCAATGGCAATTAAAACAACACCTGTATTTGCTATGTCTATGTATGTTACAAAAAAATCTGCTACATAAATAATTACTATTTGAAAGATTAAAAAACCAGTACCCATTGTAAAAATAAACAATGGTGTTAGGATTAATGTGAACCACCATCTGACCATTAAATCAAAAAAAGTAAAAAGAAAAGATAATAACCCAAAACCAAGGAACAGTCCTACAATGTTATAGTTCTCTGCTGATATGACGATAAAATCACTAAACTTATAAAAAAGTATAAAAATTATGTTGTATATAACAAATTTTAATAAAATTTTATTTGAATTAGTCATATATATATTATATATTTTTATTTACAATATCTTTTACATTGTCCCAAAAATTTTTATATATCCCTACAGCCTCTTTTTTATACTCCATTAAAGGACTAGATCTTAAATTTACACTACGCTTCGCATAATCCATGTCAGATAGGTGTGA
>JABAAK010000106.1 GCA_014238775.1 Candidatus Paceibacter sp.
ATACAATTCGTTATCTTGATCTTGATGATAGTAAAAAATATCAACCAGTGAGAAGATCTTCGAGTGATCTTGATGCGAACTATGTAAGCCTATATGGCACCTTGTCACAGTCTGCCACTTCAGTTGCTGGTGTTTTATACAACACATATGCATTAGACCCGGTTGCAGTGGATGGATTCAACACGATAATATTTACAGTTTCTAACTCTAGACCTACTAATATATGGCCTATGATCGATGGTTTCAGTCAATTTAAAACGGATGACTGGGAACAGGAGTCAGTTAAGATGATGATTCAGGCGCTTGCATGGCTTAAATCAGATACAACTGTTGATGCCAAAACTACTCCAGTTGATAATGTTGGTTATAAAATTATACAGAATATTAATGGCTCGCAATACGTCTATTATTTACCTAATCATTATAATTTGTCCTCCGAGTTTGAGGCTATGTTGCAGACGAAATCGGTCTATGACCCAGACCAAAAAAAAGCAAATTGTGCAACTCGTTCTGGTCCTTGTTACCACGAGCAGGTTATAGCTAATCTAGGTCAGGTGCAACAACTCTATAAGGATCCAGTAGGAAAAGGAATATCAGGAGTTTCTGTTTGGGGTTGGGGTAGTGATGACGCTACATCTCAAGATCAAGATGACGCATTGTTTTCAGGAATAGTGCAGGATGCATGTACGAGATTTATTGAGAATCCGAGCATCGATTCGAGTGGAGTGTTACAAAACAGTCAAAGCTATAATGCAAATTATAATTGCAGTAGCGCAATATAAGCCTATTTAATGGTCGAGGGTATTGAAGCTGATTGCAAATTATCCTGTAGTATTGTGCAGGCAGTTGTTTTCTGTTTCTATGCCCATCGCGTTCTAAGATGTGGTGTTGAGCATTGCGTATGACTTTAGAGTCTAGTGATGCGACCCGAAAAAATTGTAGTTGTATACGCATACTACGAGGTTTCTTGATTGAGCAGCGCTAGTAGGTCGAGTCAAGATGGATGATGCAATCTCGCAGCTTGAAATACGGGGGGTATCCCCATGCTATGAGGTTTTTTTTGAATGAGTAGCAATGATAGTGGATTGAGTTAAGATGGATGCTGCAATCTAGCAGTTTGCAATGATATGGGTATAGAATAGTTTGCTGTTGCTAGTTTGTATGCAGTGGAGGTTATCTCGAGTATTTTTATACATAAATTATATAGCAGCATCAATAGGCAATGATGCTGCTGCTATATATTTAAGCATTATGTAGATTGCATACAATCAATGCTCCTATTCTGCTTATATGCTATCGGTTTTTGACTTAATTAGCCCCTGGGCAAAGTAAGCATTTGCTTTTGTTGTTAAGTGAGCATTATTCCAGCTAAAGTATTTTTCGCAGTTAGCTGCAGCCAAGTTCGCCTGCCCCCCTCCTGGTATCTGCCAATCTTCAGTCCCAACACAGTCGTCGTAGTTATTTATAAAGCTAAAGCTTTTGTTGAGTTTATTACTGGGTTCGTCATCAACATTGTAGGGAGATGGCATTTTGTTTTTGATAGATGAATTAAGAGCCTGTTCTGCATATTTAAATGCGACAGATATGCGCTTTCCAAGTACTGGTATGCTTGTAAAACTATGGGTTTCGTGGAGGTATTCAAGACTTGGCAAAGTCAGCACATGGATTTGACTGGGAGAAATAGTGTTGTTTTTACTGATGAGTGTATCTGCACTTGATTTAATGGATTCTGCTACTGAATTCATTTTTTTGTCAATAAGTTGAAATAATTTGCCGTTGGTATTTTTCCAGTCAGTATTTGTTAGAATGTAGTCTTGAGTGTTACATTTTGGTGATTTTTTAGCCGCTAAGCATGTTGCTGGAGGATAGATATGTGCTTTTATAAAGTTAGATACATCATTGGCTCCAATGTATATGTAAAACTGTGTTTTATTATTAATATAAACCTTCTTGTTTGAAATGTCATTGTTAAGAAGACTAATTTGCTCTGCTAGATTTGGTATTTCAACTGATTGTGTGCTTTTGTAATCCGTTGTTGATTGTGATTGTTTTGAATATGCTTGGATCGATTCAAGAATTGCTTGACCGTTGCAATCCTCTGGTTTTGCTGGTTTTGTTGAGTTGTTGTCA
>JABAAK010000025.1 GCA_014238775.1 Candidatus Paceibacter sp.
GAAATCTTGACAAATTGCATAAATAAATGATTTATGATATACTAACTATTCACACGTTGTTAAACGTTTGAACTTTTTCTTTATATTAATCCAAACAAAACAGAATAATGATTAAGAAAAAAATAGATGGACGCCTTGTCATCTATCTTTCCCTTTTGTCTTTAGTTCTCTTTGCCGGTGGTCTTCTTGGACTACTAAGGGCATCTGAGTCTATTGAGACAACGAAAAGGATAGAACAACGGGTACAAGTAGAACAAGTAGTTATTCCAATGGAACAACTGTTTGCTTCTGAAGTAGGTCTAGTAGAGGTAGTAATAGATGCTGGAAACGATTTCAGTGTCTTGACGCCTTATCTAACTAGCAGCCTGAACATTATCCAGACTGAACCAAAGTCGTTTTTGAAACGGCAGATAATAATTGAAAATGAATTGACAAGAAAATCCTTACTAAAAGGCAAGAGGCTAGAGAAATCTATGTTTCGATATGTAATTGGAGCGACTTGGAAAATTCATGAGAAGTCTACTGGAGTCTACATAAAGCCTACGGCTTTTAGTTAATTCTTGTAGACGTAAAACATTAGTTGCTCTAGTAGAGAATTAATATTTTATCCCGAACATATGTGTTTGTGCATTATTATGCGTAGGCGTACAACATATGTTTGGGATTTTTCTATATAAAACACAAAACAAATATAAAAATAAAAAAACCTAAAACAGGTTTTAAAAAAGAAAGGCCGCAAGGAGTTTGGAAAAAGACAGCCGCTACTTTTTCTATTCAAACTCCTTACGGGGGATAGTATTGTAACACACAAGTAAAAAAAACAAAAAACCTAAAACAGGTTTTAAAAAAGTGGTAGCGAAGGTCTTCATTAAAAAACTAAAATCTGTGGTTTGGAACCACTCTTTTTAATAAGATCAAAGTCCTTCGCTTTATACAGTTTAACACACATAGCCAAAAAATAAACAAAATGTACAAATGATAGAATGTATCATATATCCAAGTGATTTAACATATTCCTATGACACTGAAAGACTCTCAAAATTTTATAAAAAACAAAACGACAGTAGATAAGTTACTTTCATACCTACCAGAAAGAAAGTCAGAGATTGTCATCGAGATGGGACCAGGGGAGGGTATGATAACTGCACCTCTTTCAAAAATATATGAAGAAGGTGTCGTAGCCATAGAAGTTGATAAAACTCTATCAGAAAAATTAAAAGAAACTTTTTGTAGTAACAAAAACATAAAAATAAAAAACCAAGATTTTTTGCAATACAAACTCCCGACGAGTGACTTTGATGTTGTTGCAAACATACCATTTAATATCACCACAGAAGTGATTAAGAAAATCACACAGGAAACAAAACTAAAAACCGCTATTTTAATAATGCAAAAAGAAACAGGATTAAGATTTGTCGGCTTACCACACGAAAAGTCGTCACTCATCTCAAACATATTACAGATAGATTACGATCTGGATTTCTTAACCAAAATAAGTAAAAACGAGTTCACCCCAAAACCAAGAGTCGACGCATGTATCATATCCATCAAAAGAAAAAATAAAAAAATAATCACAAAGAAAGAAGATTTTAAAGATTTTTTGACACTTGTTTTTACAAAAGCAAAACCACTTTTAAAAGATGCTCTAAAGAGTGCTTTTACCAAAACCCAAATACATATCATCTGTACTAAAAACAAAATTAAACCAGACACACACATAAGAAACATAACTTTCACTCAGTGGGTATCGCTGTTTAATGTTTTTGAAACATATTCTGACAAATCAGTGAAAACAAAAACAAAAGGTCTATATAAAAAATTATTAAAGGAGCAGTCAAAGCTCGAAAAAAACCACCGAAGTAGAAAATACTAAAAACGCGCTAAAAATCTTTATATCTGTTATAGTAATAGTATGAAAAAAACAAAACTAGGCAAGCGCGAATACACTAAAAATTCTGGTGCAAGATCCGGACGTACTTCTTTTGGTGAAAGAAAACCATCAAGCAGATCATCATACAAAGATGACAGATCAAAATCATCTTTCTCTGGAAACAGACGGAACACTGCAAACAAAAGATATGGAAGTACATCTGGAAGCAGGGATGGAAGGAGTTACAAAAGAGATGAGAACAGAAGTGACAGCAGAGCAAGTAGCACTGGTTATAAAAGAGATGACAACAGGGGTGCAGGCAGGAGATCTGAAGGAGACTACAAAAGAAGAAGCACAACATCAGGAAGAGGAGAAAGAAAAAATAATTATAAAAGCAACTACGGCGACAACACAGGAAGCAGAGGTGGCTTTTCTAGAGGTAGATC
>JABAAK010000026.1 GCA_014238775.1 Candidatus Paceibacter sp.
AGGTGACCGTGTGAAACCACAATCCCTCTAATTTTTTCTTTGTTTTCTATTAAGTAATTGATGTTAGGAACAACTGCATCTACTCCTGGAAATTCTGGAACCGCAAATGTAAAACCACAGTCAAGTATGATAATATCGTCATTGTACTCAACTGCATACATGTTTTTTCCAATCTCACCAACACCACCGATAACAAGTATACGAACAGCATCTTTTTTAATCTCTGGGACTCGGTGCTCAACTTTTTTCTCATTTGAATAAGAAAAGTCGTTTGAACGGTTATTTATTCTTTTTCTGTTGTTTCTGTGTATTCTTGGTTTTGCTGTTTCTTTTTTGTTGTATGGTTTTTTTTCATACATATTTGTTTTTTTTAAATTGTTAATTGTATTGAGGAATTAGAGTTTTCCAAATTTCTTCTTCTTTCTGATACCACTTGTGGATGTTAAAAAATCGATCACTCAAATCAAAAATTAATTCTTTTCTTTCAACACCTTTTATATTTTTTGGGATAATGTATAACACATCTGGAGAATATAAAAATACTGCCAAATAATCACGAATTAAAAATTCCTTGATATTATTATACACTATTTTTTCCTCAAGTTCATCTGTTGTGTTTTTTAGTTCATCAAAAAGATTGTTTACATCTGAATTTCCATAATTTAAAATAGCAACAAAACTACCGTCAATTTTTGAATTATATATTTGTTCTAATGCTCGTCTTGAATCTACTTAATAGCCCCAAAGTAATACATCAAAATTGTTATTATTTTTGATGTATGTAGAAAAGTCTGTGTGTAATGGAATTTTGGTTTCAAGTACAGACGCACCTATTTTCCTCCAACTTTCTTCTGTAATTGATAAAATTTTTTGAAATTCTTCTATATCTGGTGCTGCTATGGTTATATTTAATTTCTCACCATTTTTTTCTCTAATAAAATCTCCTTCAGATATCTTCCAGTCAAAATCATCTAATGTTTGATTAAGATCTTTGAAATTTATATTTATTTTTTTATCTTTTAATTCTGTTGTGTGTAACCTATCCGGTTCATATATTGGTGTTGCATATCCAAGTAAAACATTTTCTATGATCTCATCTCGTATGTCTATGTTTGCAAAGACAGATCGAAGTAGGGAATCGGAAAACAGAAAACCATCCCCTTGATTAAAAAATAAACCAAATATTTTATTTGTAGGTATACTAATTATTTTTTTTTCACCCAGAGACAGGATTTCTGTACTATCAAGCGGAGAAACACCAACAACTGAATTTACATCGTTTTTTTGTAATGCTTTTAATAATTCTTTTTTAGTTTGGAAAAATTTAAAATTTATATTTTTTAAGTATGGCGCGCCAAGTATGTACTTATCAAAGGAATCAAGTGTAACTTCTTTTATCACTCCTTCTTGGGTTGTTTTTACGCTTTTATATAAAAATGGACCACTACCGACATACAAATCTCTTCCGGCATAGCTTGTAGCCAAGTTTATAGGTATTTTTTGCCATATGTGTTCCGGTATGATTTTTACTGATGCAAATTCTACAATTTCCTCTTTTGAAAGGGCTCTGGTGCTTTTAATTATAATTTTTTTAACACTTGGGGTATCTACAACAACATCACTCCATTTTGAATCAAATTTTTTATCTATCTCTCTTTTTCTGTTTATTGTGAATATAAAATCTTTACTATCTATAGGCTCTCTGTCATGAAAAACTATATCTTCTTTTAGAACAAATGTATGTGTTTTTTTGTCCTCAGAGGTTAAAAAATCCAAAGCAAGTTCTTTAATAAAAGAATTTGGTCCAGTTTTTTTTATCAGTCCGCCATATATAATAGCTGATACATTTCTTTCCGCTTCATTTGTGGTAAAAAAAGGATTGAAACTTATTGGTATACCAATAATACCTTCATTTATTTCACCACCAGAAACTGCTGTTTTTGTTAAAAAAAAAGAACTTATGTGATATAGCAAAATATAAGTAGATATGAAGAACAAAAAAAGAAAACAAAATTTGATAAAATTGTCTGATATATCTCTTTGTTTCATTTACTAAATATTAAGATAATTTTTACCCACCACCAAATAAAAAATTAAGAAAAAATGATCCTTGGTAGAATCATAGATGCGATAAATAAAAAGGCAACTATGAAAGTTGATACAAAAAACACCTTTTCATAGCCTCTTCTTTTAAAGTGTGATGTGTCTTCTAGGTCTCCACCACCAAATAAACCTCCAGCACCAGCTTCTGATTTTTGTAAGATTATCATCACCACAAGAAGCACAGCCAAAGATATCTGTGAATAAGTTATTATTATTTCTAAATCCATATAAAAAGTATAACATATTTGCGATTTTTATTATTATTTGGTATACTTACCAAATAAACAAGCAATGAACTCACCTATAAAACCACTTTTAGACAGAATAGTTATAAAAAAAGAAGAAACAAAAGAGTCAGAATCTGGAATAGTACTGACATCTTCAGATGCGGATACTGGATCTACATACATCGGAGTTGTTCTCGCTGTGGGAGACGGAAAAAAAACAGATGAGGGAAAAATTATACCAATATCATTAAAAGTTGGAGACAGAGTTGTTTATTCTTGGGGAGATAAAGTAGAAATTAAAAATGAAACATATTATCTCGTAACAGAATCTTCTGTGCTTGGGATTATTAAATAAAAAAATAAAATGGCAAAAGAGATACTTTTTTCTGAAAACGCAAGAAATAAAATAAAAAAAGGAGTAGAGACTGCTGCAAATGCGGTAAGAGTCACTATTGGACCATTTGGTCGAAATATCGTACTTGATAAAACATATGGAAGTCCTGACATCACAAATGATGGTGTAACAATAGTAAAAGATATAACACTTAAAGACAAGTATGAAAATATGGGGGTTTCTATGGTTAAAGAGGTTGCAAACAAGACAAATGATGTTGTGGGTGATGGAACTTCAACTTCTGTTATCTTGGCACACGAACTGATGTCAGAAGGATTAAAATACATAAACCGTGGTGTCAATCTACAATCCATCAAATCAGGTATGCAAAAAGCAAAGGATGATATATTGGAGTTTTTAGAAAAAACAAAAAAAGATGTAACAACAGACGAAGAAATCATACAGGTTGCCACTGTATCTGCAGAATCAAAGGAAATAGGAAAAATAATTGCTGACACTGTAAAAAAGGTTGGAAAAGACGGTGTGGTTACTGTTGAAGAATCTCAAAAACTTGGTATAGAATCTGAAGTTGTTGAAGGTCTTGAAATAGAAAAAGGGTATTTATCACCTTATATGATGACAAACACAGAATCAATGGTTGCTGAGTACAAAGATGTACCGGTACTTTTAACTGATAAAAAAATCGTATCTGTAAAAGAAATTTTACCACTTCTTGAAAAACTATCTGCTTCTGGTAAAAAGGACTTAGTGATTGTATGTGATTCTGTTGAGGGGGAGGCACTTACCACTTTTGTAGTCAATAAGTTAAGAGGAACATTCAACATACTTGCAATAGAAATCCCTGGGTTTGGTGATAGAAAAAAAGATAATCTCTCTGATATAGCATGTACTATAGGTGCGACAGTTGTTAGTTCTGATACTGGATCAACGTTTGATAAATGTGGAATAGAGGTCTTGGGGCAAGCAGGAAGAGTAGTAGCAAAGAAAGACAAAACTATAATAGTAGGAACAAGCCAAACAAAAAAAGATGTGGAGGACAGAATAGAAGTATTAAAGGAACAAGCAAGCGCTGCAGATAAATTTGAAAAAGAAGGATTACTACAAAGAGCAGCGAAACTTTCAGGTGGTGTGGCTGTACTCCGTGTCGGTGCTGCGACTGAAACTGAAATTAAATATTTAAAATTTAAAATTGAAGATGCAGTAAATGCTACAAAGTCTGCAATAGATGAAGGTATTGTTGTTGGTGGAGGGTCTGCTCTTGCACACATAGCAATGTTAATGAAAAATGAAATGCCTAAAAAATGGAGCGATGATTATGAAGAAATGGGTTACAAAATAGTTATAAGTTCTCTTGAATCACCATTAAAACAAATAGCAGATAATGCACTTGGAAGTGGAGAGGGACTTGCAGTAGTTAGAAGGGTTCAAGAACAAAAAGACAATGCCGGATATGATGCAGTAGAAAACAAAATCCAAAAAAACATGTTTGATGTAGGGATTATAGATCCAGTAAAAGTAACCAAACAAGCTGTTTTGAATTCTATTTCATCAGCATCAACTTTTCTGACAATTGAAGGCGCAATAGTTGATATAAAAGAAGAAAAAGAAACAGGGGCTGCACCACAAATGCCAGGTATGGGTGGGGGAATGCCAGGAATGTTTTAAAAACGCTTTTTTAAACAGATTTTATCAACTTTGATAGTTGTGTTATACTAAAAACATATGAGTTCTGTATTATTTTTACCACTTACATCAATAGTTTTGTTGATTTTATATTATATTGACGGATCAATATATCAACCTGTTTTAGCTGGTTTGCTACTTGTTCTTTGGCCTATAGTCCTTTACAACGTACTGATAAAACTTAAAGTAAGAGTGAAAGAGGCTTGGTCTGATATAGAAGTCCAATTGAAAAGAAGATACGACTTAATACCAAACCTGATTAGCACAGTAAAATGATATGCAAAACACGAACAAAGTGTGTTTGAAAAAGTTACTGAAACAAGAAGTCTTGCTATGCAGGCACCACAAAATCCAGAAGAGAAAGGAAAGGCGGAAAATATGCTTTCTGGTGCATTGAAATCTCTGTTTGCAGTTTCAGAAAATTATCCAGATTTAAAAGCAAATGAAAACTTTTTAAATTTACAAAACGAATTGACTGACACAGAAAACAAAATTCAAGCGTCTAGAAGATTTTTTAATTCAACTGTAAAAGATTACAATATAAAAATTCAATTTTTTCCAAACAATATAATAGCATCAATGTTAAAAATGGAAAGAAAAGATTTCTTTGAAATAGAAAACAAAGAAGAAAAAGAAAACATCTCAGTAAAATTTTAAATGTGGCATCGATATATAAACATAGGGACCAAAACACAATAAAATCATACGTACTTGTTTTTGTATTTGCTCTACTTGTTGTTTTTGTTGGTGGTTTGCTTTCACACTATCTTGATTCTTATTTTTTCTTATTCTTTGCAGTTGCCCTGGCTGTATTTTTCTTTACCATCTCTTTTTTTGGGTCAGGTAAAATAGTTTTAAAAATGGCACATGCAAAAAAAGCAAATAGAAAAGAAAACATAGAGCTTATAAGAATGCTTGAAAATCTATCTATAACAGCAGGTTTACCTACTCCAGAACTATATATCATAAATGATGATGCACCGAATGCTTTTGCTACAGGAAAAACCCAAAAAAATTCAGTAGTTGCGGTGACAACTGGCTTAATAAAAATACTTGATAAAAATGAGATGGAAGGGGTCTTGGCACACGAGCTCGCACATATAGGGAACAGAGATGTTTTACTTATGACGATTGTTTTCGGGTTGGCAGGTGTTATAGCTATTTTAGCTGATCTAGCATTTAGATTTATATTTTTTGGTGGAGGTGATAATAAAAATGGAATATTAATTGCGATTGTTGGAGTAATTGCTGTCTCAATACTTGCATCTGTTTCTTCAGCTGTTATTAAAGCTGCTATTTCACAAAAAAGAGAATATGTCGCAGATGCGACGGCTTGTTTGCTCACAAGATATCCGGAAGGTCTTTGTGGAGCACTTAGAAAAATATCCCAATCACATAATACACTAAAACATAAAAGTCACGGAAGTGCCTTTTTCTTTATAAATGACCCTTTTTTAAGTATAAAAAAGAAAAAGAAACCAGGAATTTTTGATAGGATTTTCTCTACACACCCTCCAATAGAAAAAAGAATTAAAGCACTAATCGGATAATATATGTTAATTGAAGTTAAAAATCTTACAAAAGAATTTGACAAAGAAAAGATTTTTTCAAATGTTTTCTTTAGTATAGAGGACGGATATAAAGTGGCGTTTGTAGGTGAAAATGGAGCAGGGAAAAGTACTATTTTAAAAATTATAGCTGGACTAGAAACACCCACAACAGGTTCTGTTGTTTTTGCAAAAAATCGCAAGGCAGGATATCTCCCACAAGAAATAACAGAAGATGAGGATCTTTTTGTATTGGATTACATAAAAAAAGGTTTAAGTGAATCAGTAAAGGATCATATTATATTTAAAGTTTTGTCCGGTCTAAATTTTGCTAAAGAAGCTCTTTTAAATAAAGTATCTAATTTGAGTGGTGGGCAACAAACAAAAGTTTTGTTAACACAACTATTGCTTGGAGATGCAGATGTTTTGCTTTTAGATGAACCAACAAACAATTTAGATATACCGTCTATACTCTGGCTTGAAAAATATTTAAAAAATACAAAAAAAGCAGTGATGATAGTGTCACACGATGTATATTTTTTAAATAATATCACAGACAGATTTTTTAACCTAAACAAAACAGAAAAAAAATTTGTATGCAACAGGGGCAGTTATACTGAATATATAAAGCAACAAACAAAAGAATATGAAAAAAATCTCAAGGAATATCAGCGAGAAGAAAGAAAATATGTTGAAGTAAAGAACCAAATAGAAAAAATCAAACAACAAACAGAAGAAGTAAAGAAGAATTACAAACATTCAGATAACGACAAAATGTCAAAAGGTTTTCACAAAGATCAGTCTTCAAATTCAATGAAACACTTGAGGGAGTTAGAAAAAAGGATGGAAGTTTTAAGAAAAACAACAAAGCCGTTTGAAGATAAGTTGTTTAAAATAGATATACACCCTAAAAACACCGATAATTCTGACATAGAACTAGAAAATGTCGAATGTGGAATTGCTGATTTTCTACTTGAACCTGTAAACATAACCATCCCTTTCGGAACTAGAATTTGTATAACAGGCAAAAATGGATCAGGAAAAAGTACCTTACTAAAAACACTAACAGGAATGATGAAACCAATATCTGGTTCAATAAAAATTTCTCCAGGTGTTTGTTTTGGAGATTTAATGCAAAAACACGAAAGGGCAATTAGAGATAAAAATGTCTATGATTTGTTTTCTGATGAGACAAAAATTGCTGGAGAGAAAATTTATCATATAATTTCAAAATATAAACTTCCAGAAGAGATTATTGATAAAAAACTTGCCGACCTGTCCTGTGGTACTAGAGCGAGAATACTTTTTGCTATTTTCGACGTGCTCGGAGTAAATATATTGATATTAGACGAACCAACAAACCATTTAGATACCGAAGCTGTAGACGCACTTATTGAGTTGTTAAAAACATACAAGGGAACCGTGATACTTGTATCACACAATAGATGGTTTTTGGAAAAAATAAATGTAGATAAATACTACAAAACCGAAGACAAAACATTCAAAAAAATAGACGACTTCCAAGAGTATATAAAAGAGTCCGACAAGAAAGCATTGGAGATGATAAATATAATATCAAAATTTGAATTTATAAAATAAAATTAAATTTTTAATGAAGATGTACCTTTTTCTGGAGTATTTTCCTTTATAAATTTTTTGATTTCTTTTGTAACACTTTCCAGTCTATCTTTGTCAAAAACAAAAAGATATATACCAAGCCCTACTACGATAAAAATTGCAAATTTTATTATTCCCATATAAACCATTATACCAGAAAAATCACAAAACGCACAACACTTTATTCCTCTGGTGTATAGAAAAAATCTTTGGAATTATCACAAAACAAAGTAATAAACTGATTTCTATTGAGACCGATCAAACTCCTTTATTTCTTTTTCTAATTTATCAAGCCTATCTTTTTTTAGTTTAAGTGATAATCCCTCTGATAGGGAAATTGTTTCACCAGCTTTTTGGCGGATACCTGCATCTTTTATTTCTTTGTCAAACTCTAGTTTAAGTATTATGTACTCTTCTATATTTTGTTGGTTCTTTTCTGCGTCTGTTAATTTTTTGTCTTTAACAACAGTTTTGTTTTTTGATGTTGTTGCTGACCCTTTATCTTTGTTTGTAAAAAGACCTAGTGATTTGTCACCAGATCCAAGGTTTAAACCTCCGATGTCTATTTTTTCAAATTTGTCTTTAATTTCATCTGTAATACTTTCTAATTTATCTTTGTCAAAAACAAAAAGATATATACCAAGCCCTACTACGATAAAAATTGCAAATTTTATTATCCCCATATAAACCATTATACCAGAAAAATGTTATAGTCTGTATTAATGAGAGATTTAATTATAATAGAAGGACCTGATTGTGTAGGAAAAACAACTTTTTTAATAGCATTAGAAAAAGAATTATTAAAAACTCCCAAAAATAAAAATATTTTTACCTTTTATAGAGAACCAAAAGATTCTCCATCAATACATAACTCTCTAATGAGTTTTACGAACGAAAATTCTTATAGGGATTTTTTATTAGTTTTTGCCGCTCGCTTTGACTTGTGGCTAGAAAAAGTTAAAGGTGATTTAAAAGAAAATAAGACTGTTTTTCTAGACAGATCCATAATTTCTACTTTTGTATATCAATATTTTTCTATAGCCAAAAATAATCGAGACGAAGAAATATTAAATATAATTCACATTTTATATGAAAATTTATTAAAAACAATACAAATAAGTCCAAAATATTTTGTTTTAGATGCTCCAAAAAATATAATATGTGAGAGAATGGCAAATAGAAAAGGAGAAAAAGACAGATTTGAACAAAATCTAAAAAAATCTATAAAAGTATATAGAGAAACAACTAAATACCTAAATGAGCTAGGGTGGAATATAAAAAAACTTGATGCATCTAAAACAACACAAGAAATATTAAGTGAATTTTTCATATTTTATAAATATAAGTGAGTTATACTTATAGTAATGAAAGTTTGGTTTGCAAAAATTAAAATTATTTTCTACCACAGGTTTTCTTATTTTTATAACCTGGTTACTAAATTTTGTCACTATAAGGCAAAAGAAAAAAGTAGGGAAGTTGTATTGCAAAGTATGGCAAATTTTTCTGAAATTATTATAAACAAACAAATAAATAACATATGAGAAAAGATTTTTTAATAGCCGCAGATGGTGAATTCACAGGTCTTGATCTTTGTAGTGCTCAACTTATCTCCTTTGCTGCAATTTTCTTAGATGAAGAGTTAAACCAATTACACAAAGAAGAGTGGCTAATAAACTATAAACCAGAAGAGTACAGTTGGTGCGAAGAAGCAGAGGGTGTGCACAAAATATCCAAA
>JABAAK010000027.1 GCA_014238775.1 Candidatus Paceibacter sp.
CCGGAGTGCAAAACCGGTGCTCTAGCCAACTGAGCTACAAGCCCTTGTTCTTTAATTATACTATAAAGTTTCTAAATGTTATAATGAGTACAAATGAAACAGAATTTTAACACAAAATCAAGAAAGGAATTAGAAGTAAAACTAAAACAAGAAAAATGTAAAAGGAAGATAATATCTTTTTATAAATACACCAATGTCAAAAATATTAAATCTCTCCGAGAAAATATATATGAAAATTTATGCAATTTTGGTGTGCTTGGTCGTATATATATAGCTGAGGAGGGGATAAATGCACAGATAAGTATCCCAGAGGAAAATTTAAAAATTTTTGAAAATTATATATCGAGTATTCCGGAGTTTAAGGATATGGATTTTAATATTACTGATTACGGAAACAAGAGCCAGTCTTTTGTAAAACTCATAGTGCGTATCAAAGACAAAATAGTCGCAGACGGAATAAAAGATTCTAGTTTTAGTGTGTCTTCCTCTGGAGAATATATAGATGCAAAAGAAATAAATGAAGCTATAGATAATAAAGATACTATCGTGGTAGATGTCAGAAACACATATGAAGCCGAAATAGGACACTTCAAAGGTGCGCATATAATGAAAGTTGATACGTTTAAAGAACAGATTCAAAAACTTTGTTCTGATTTACTTCCTCATAAAAATAAAAAAGTTGTACTGTATTGCACAGGTGGTATACGATGTGAAAAGGCTTCAGCTTGGTTAAAACACAATGGTTTTTTGAATGTAAAACACATCAGACAGGGAATTATAGGATACATTAGAGAGGTTAAAGAGAAAGGTCTACCAAATAAGTTTTTAGGTAAGAACTTTGTCTTTGATGACAGAAGAGCAGAAAATATCACTAATGATATTTTGTCGAAGTGCCATCTATGTAAAGACATAAAGTGTGATGATTATACAGATTGTAAAAACAAATTTTGTGATGTGATGTTTATTTGTTGTAACAGGTGTGTTAAGGAAAAAAAAGGGTTTTGTTCATATAAATGTATGTTTTTTTCAAAATTACCTAAAATTGTCAAAAAATTTTTAATTCGTAGCTCATACAAACAAAAACAACCGAATATGTATAAAAGAAAATGTTTAACACAATGAAACCACAAAAAATCTCCAAATCAGATTATATGCTCTACCTAAAGCACCCTGCTTTTATATGGTTGAAAAAATACGACAAAGAAAAACTTCCAGAAATAGATGAAAACATTCAAGCTATATTTGATTCTGGGCACGAATTTGAAAAATATGCCGAAGAGAGGTTTGGTGAAGTTTGTAAAGTTGGGTTTGCTAACTTTAAAGAATACGAAACTATAAATGAAAGAACAAAAAAAGCACTCAAATCTGATGTTGAGGCTGTCTCACAAGGAGGATTTGAATACAACAATTTGACCTGTATAGTGGATGTTTTGGAAAAATGTGATGACAAAATGTATAACCTTTATGAAATAAAATCTGGAACAAAAGTAAAAAAAGATTACCTGTATGATCTTGCTTTTCAAAAGTATGTGTTAGAGGGTTGTGGTATAAAAATCAAAAATATTTTTGTGATACATGTAAACAACCTTTATACCAGACAAGGAGATATAGATTCGTACAAACTTACATCTTGTCAAAAAGTAACAAATGAAGTCGCTGAATTTGCTGATTTTACTATTGATAGTATTAAAAATGCAAAAGAGATGGTGGGTAGAGGAAAATTAAATCAACCATCTTTTTCTCCTTCACTTGTTGGGTGTATAGGTAGTCTAAAAGATGCAATCGATGTATACAGAAAAATACAAGGACTTCCGGCGTATAGTATCTATGATTTAGCAACTCCAGGTGCAAAAAGAATAGCACTGCTTGAGGATGCAAATTATAAATTAATAAGTGATATACCTGACGACTTCCCATATCTAACTACCAAACAGCAATACCAAATTAATGCCACAAAGACTGGGGCAACTCAAACAAGAAATGACAAGATAGAAGAGTTTGTAAATAAACTAAAATACCCTTTATATTTCTTGGATTATGAAACTTTTGGGGAATTAATACCTCCTTTTGATGGTATACGACCATACCAAAGTGTTCCATTTCAATATTCTCTGCATATACAAAATGAAGAAAATGGAGAGGTTATACACAAAGAATATATACACAAAGAAAACTCAAATCCAGCAGAGCAACTAACAAAAAGATTACTGGAAGATATAGGTGCCGATAACGGTAATGTTATAGTTTGGTACCAAACTTTTGAAACAACCCGAAACAAAGAGTTGGCCAATATGTTTCCACAATATGCAGACAGGTTGCAGGACATAAATAGCCGTGTGGTGGATCTGATGATTCCTTTCAAAAATGATTGGGTTATAAATAAAGACTTTTTGGGAAGTGCGTCAATAAAAAAAGTTTTGCCTGCAGTTTGCAACAACAGTGAGTTTGATTATTCTGCTATGCAAATAGGGGATGGACAAACAGCCCAACGAGTTTGGAGTGAGGTTTTTATCAAAAATTTCGCACAAAAAACAGAAAAAGAAAAAGAAAAAGTAGTAAAAGATTTAATAGATTATTGTAAACTTGATACTTTTGCAATGGTAAAAATACTTGAATATCTAAAAAATTTGGTATAATAAAAACATGAGCGCAGCAGAAATCTTAATCTTATTTTTTGCAATATGTGGATATGTATCATCCGCAGCCCTTTTAATTGAAAAAGAAATTTTTCTAAATACATTAGAAAAATTTTTTAAACATAAAAACTTACTCCTGCTTGTAGGAATTATAGAAGTTTTTGGTGGTTTGTTAGTTATATCCTTAACTTTTGATTTTAGTTTGATTGGATATATATCTGCTGTGTGCGGAGTTTTGCTTTTTTCAGAAGGAATTTTTCTATTATTTTTATATGAAGATTATAAAATATCTTTAATGAACTTTCTATGTAATGATAAAAAAGTAATGATAACAACATCAATTGTTGTCCTAATATCCACTTTCTTCTTATCTACATTGTTTTTCTAAAAGAAAAGTCTTCTCAAATCAATTTTTGTGATATGGTAAACATATATGCAGCCACAGGCTTATAAAAGGTTTGTGGATGCACCAATTTTTCTTTCTACTTTTTAAAAATTTTATAATTTTGTACACAGGGAATAAGTACAACTGTTGTTTTTTATAAAACAGCAATGTATATAACTATTTTAA
>JABAAK010000028.1 GCA_014238775.1 Candidatus Paceibacter sp.
AAAGAAGAGTGGCTAATAAACTATAAACCAGAAGAGTATAGTTGGTGTGAAGAAGCAGAGGGTGTGCACAAAATATCCAAAGAAACAGCATTGACGCATGGTGTGGAACCAGAAGTATTTTTAAATGACTTTGAACAGAAAATAATTAAAACATATGGCACAGAGGTGGTAGGTAATGTAAAAATTATAGCTTCAAATGCATACAATGATTTGTTATTTTTAAGAAAGCTTTGGGAAAAATACAAAAAAGAGGATTTTATCTGTTCGTACCGAACAGTGGATATTTCATCTATAGGAACAATGCTTGGTGATGGGTATGGTTCCACAAGATCACTTGTGAATCTGTTTAATATTGAACCAATAGAGGACGAAGAAAAAAGACACACAGCACTTTATGATGCAGAAATACATTTAAAAATATACAAGTGTCTGAAAGTGCATTTTGCAAAAAATCTAATATAAAAACTTAGCAATGAATAGACATCTGCTGTTAACATCATCTTCTTTCTCTCATAAAAAAATTCAAGATTTTTTTATTTCAATAATAAAAGAACATAACTATAAAACAGCAACAATAATAACAACAGCAAATCCAAAAAAAGAAAAAGCACTGCTTGCAGAAAAAACAAAAGAGCAAATAATATCTTTCGGGTGTGAAGAGGTTTCTTTTTTAGATATAGAAGGGAAAACAAATTTAGATATAAAAACTGACATTATATATGTATGTGGCGGAAACACTTTTGCGTTATTAAAATATGCAAAAGAATCCGAATTTAAAGAACAAATAGAGAAATTATTCTCTAGAGGAGGGCTTTATATGGGATCAAGTGCCGGATCTTTGATTTTATCACCTGATATAGAAAGTGCAGCAGAAATAAACCCAGATAAAAACAAAGTTGGATTATCCGATATAAAAGCACTAAATTTCATAGATTTTGCTTTTGTTCCTCACTACAGGGTATCTATGGATAAAAAAATTAATTTATTTAAACAAAAAACAAACAAAAAAATAAAAACATTTGCTGATGGTACTGGAATATACATAAAAAATGATTATATGGAATCTGTTTAATATTGTATTATAAGTATATGGAAGAAAAAAACATAGCAGATGAATATAAAGTTAGGCAGGACAAACTAAACAAGCTTAAAAAAGAAGGATACACTCCTTTTAAAAGAAATTTTAAAACAACACATTTTTCAAGTGATATCAAAGAAATCGACACAAATGACTTTAGAGACAAAGAGCTTGTATTAAAAAACCCAAAAGATTTTTGTTCTATTGCAGGAAGGGTAATAACAATAAGAAATCACGGAAAAATTATTTTTATGGATATTTCTGATATGAAAGGGACTATACAGGTAGCAATCAAAAATGATTGTATGGATAAAAAATCTTTAGATTTTTTTACTGAGTTTATAGACCCAGGTGATTTTGTTGGTATTGTAGGTGAGCCATTTATGACAAACAAAGGGGTGCTATCAGTTCTTGCTAGAGACATATCACTTCTTTCAAAGTCGCTGAAACCTCTTCCATCAACACACTTTGGAATAAAAGACACAGAACTTAAATATAGAAAAAGGTATCTTGACCTAATACTTGATGAAAAAACAAAAAAGACATTTCTAATAAGAGAAAAATTTGTCCAAGCTTTAAGAGAGTGGTTGCTTGATTTAGATTTTAGAGAAGTAGTTACAAGAACACTTCAACCGATTTATGGGGGTGCTCTGGCAGAACCTTTTAAAACCCATCACAACTACCTTAAAAAAGATTTTTATCTCCGCATATCAAACGAACTTGATTTGAA
>JABAAK010000029.1 GCA_014238775.1 Candidatus Paceibacter sp.
ATCTTGTAGTGGGGGAAGGATTTGAACCTACGACCTCCGGGTTATGAGCCCGACGAGCTACCTGACTGCTCTACCCCACTATATAAACAAGATTAACATATAACACAAAGTTTATCAAAACTACTTATCTTTTGATTTTATGTTTAATAAAATTTTCATTTTTTCAAAAACGCTTTTGTACGCATAAACTGCTCTGTACAACTGTTCTCTTGGCATAGACGAATCGTGTGAGTGTGCTAAGATGTTTCTTATTGCATGTGCTGACCGTGCATCACGAATAACTTTCATATCAAATATCTTATCCGACATCTTTTTAAGTCTCTCTCCTAATGTTTCTCCTTTTACATTTAGTTCTACTAATATTTTTTCCAAAAGTGCATCAGTTTCAAGTATCAAATGCTGTAGCTCTATAGTTGATTTTGAATCTATTAACTCTATTTCTTCTATATATTTATTTATATTTTCTTGCAATTTATTTATTCTGATTGCAGCTTGATTTTTTGTATCATCTTTTATTCTATTCTTATAAAATTTTTTATATTTTCTTTTTTGCAATATATTTAATAATGACAAAAATATAAAAATTATAATACTTACGGGTATAAAAACAAAAACAACAATATAAAAAGAAAATCCTAGTAAGTTATTATGTATATAAACATTTCCTCCTTTCAGAGACCCTAGAGTATAATCATAGAAAAATACTACATCACCATCTTTTCCTTTATAGAGTCTAACTCCACAAGAATTTTTTCTAATTTTTTTGGTTTTTTGATTTTTTTTGTATAGTTGCAAATCTACTTCATCAAGTGTAGTTATAAATGCAATTCCATTACCTTTATAACTGTTTACTATATTCTCTTCAGTAATTTGTGATTCTGGTTTACATATATTTACAGCAGTTTGAAACAAAACAATTAAAATTACAACAGCAGAAACAAAAATAATAACAACACTCTTATTTTCGAAATCAATTATCTCAAATTCTTTTTTTGGTTCTTCTTTTTTATTTACCTCTGCCATATTGTTCTATTTTTTTACCATAATTAAATAAAATATCTTCATTATTGTGTCTTGCTATACATTGTACACCCAAAGGTAGTTTTTGGTGTTTTCCCATTGGTACAGAGATAGCTGGTACTCCAGATAAATTGGCAATAACAGTAAACTTATCCTCTTCGTACATATCCACAGGATTTTGTTTGGATCCAATTTCAAACGCAGTAGTTAGTGTTGTAGGGGTCAGAATAACATCCACTTCTTGAAAAATCTTATTTAGCTCATCAGTAAGTGCCTGCCTTGCCAATTGTGCCTTATTATAATAAGCATCATAATAACCAGATGACAAAACATATGTCCCAACAGTTATTCTTCTTTTTATTTCTTCACCAAAAAAGCTTCCGCGAGTTTTAATATAATCTTCTAATAAATTTTCTCCACTTTTTTTGTTGCCATATCTAATTCCATCAAAACGAGCTAGGTTTGAAGATGCTTCTGCTGGTTGAATAACATAATAAATAGCAACAGCTTCACTTGATATTGGTAAATCAATATCTATTATTTCATACCCATCATTTTTAAAATTTTCTATGATTTTGTTAAAATTTTCTATCGTTTCTTTTTTTGCTTTTTGTATAAAAGATTTTGGCACACCTATTTTTTTTGTTTCTTTTCCTTTTTTGTAAGTGTGTTTTTCTGTAGTCATATCCATCTCATCACTTTTTTTCTGAGCTATAGCTGAGAAAAAAAGTTCTACATCTGAAACCGTATGTCCAAACTGTCCTATTACATCTAATGATGATGAAAGCATCATTAATCCATTACGAGACACTGATCCATATGTTGGTTTTAAACCAACAACACCACAAAAACTTGCAGGTTGTCTAACAGAACCTCCTGTGTCCGATCCTAAAGATAAAGGAACGGCAAAAGAAGCAACTGCTGCCGCTGACCCTCCTGATGATCCTCCAGAAACCCTTGTTTTATCGTGTGGATTTGTGGTTACTCCATAACAAGAATTTTCAGTACTACCACCCATAGCAAATTCATCACAATTTGTAGTGCCTATTATAACAGCCCCAAGATCAAGCATTTTTTTTACAACAGTAGCAGAAAATGGAGAAGAAAAATCTTTTAAAATTAAGGAAGAAGAAGTTGTTATGTGATCTTTATAACAGATATTGTCTTTTATTGCTATTGGTATTCCTGTTAGAGGGGTTTGTTTTTTTGTCTTTATCATCTCATCTGCCTTTTTTGCTTGTGCAAGTGCGGATTCTTCAAAAATATTAACGAATGCATTGCACTTATCTTCCTTTAAATTTTTTAGTGCTTCTTTGGTAATATCAACCGCAGATGTTCCTTTATCAAGTTTTTCTCTAATTTTTGTGTATGTAAAATCAGCACTCATATATTACAAAATTTTTTTAACTTTTATATATTCATTTTTTTTGTCTTTTGCTCTTTTTAAAAGGTCGTTTGTGTATAAAGAAGGTTCTATAGTAACCTCATCTTCTCTATATACATTCATTTTGATTTCTTGTTTTTCTGGAGAATCATTTAACTTTATTCCTTTTATTTTGTTTAAGTATTCTATGATTTGTTTACAATCTTTAGCAAAATCTTCAGTTTCTTTTTTTTTCTTGTCCACAGACTCTTCAATAAAGAAACACTTTGTTAGTTTCATCGCCTCTATTAAACCGTTTTTTGTTGTTTGGTCAGTTTTGTCCATATTTTTATTTTAGCATACTGTTTATTTTTTGAATTTCTTTAGTGGTTTCGTTCATATCTAAAATTAAAATCCCCGCAGACTCTGCTTTAGTAAATTTAGTTCCTGGTTTTTTACCACACAACAGTATATCTGTACCACCAGAAACTTGATTTGACACACTTCCAGAAACTTTTAAAATTGCTTCTATTAATTCATCTCTAGTAAAATCAGTAAAATTACCAGTAATAACAATTTTTTTGTTTTCCCATTTGTGTTTAATTTTTTTATTGATCTTGTTTGTTATGTTTATATGTTTTAATAATTCATCCAGTGTTTTTTTGTTTTTTTTGTCTTTAAAAAAATTATATAAAGATAATGCAGCAATGGGTCCTAAACCGTCTACATATTCAAAATCCTCTTTATTTGCAACCCTTATTTCTTCTAGTGTTCTAAATTTTTTTGATATTAAAAGAGCATTTAAAGAACCTATATGGTTTATTGAAAGAGCCACAAGGAGTCTGTCTAACGAAATTGTTTTTTTTTCTTTTATAGAGTTAATTAGATTATTTGCGGACTTTTTACCAAGTCGGTCAAAACCCATGATTAAAGCGGGTTTTAATTTAAATATATCTGCATACTCTTTGATTACTTTATTTTTTATTAAAAGCAAAAGTTTTTTTTCACCAAGTCCATCAATATTAAAAGCTTTTTTACTTGTAAAATGTGCGAATTTTTTTAAATTTTGCACAAAGGAATCCTGCACTACACACCGATATACTGATTCACCTGGAATCCTTTCTATATTTCCAGCTCCACCACATTCTTTTATTTTTTTAGGGAAGATAAATTTTTTTGTTTTATTTGATCTTAGTTTTTTTAGTACAGAAACTATTTCTGGAATTATGTCTCCTGCTTTCTGAATTATAACTGTGTCATCTATACGGACATCTAATTTGTTTATATAATCTTGATTATGTAATGTAGCTCTGCTCACCACACTTCCAGCTATTGTTATTGGGTCTAATTCAGCGACGGGGGTAACCACTCCGGTTCTTCCTATTTGAAACACTATGTCTTTAATTTTTGTAGTTTTTTGCTGTGCTTGAAATTTATAAGCAGCTGCAAACCTAGGTGCTTTGCCGGTAAAACCTAGTTTTTCTTGAAGTTTTACATCATTTATTTTTATTACCACTCCATCAACCCAATAACTTTGATCATTTTTCTGTTTGTCCATTTTTTTATAAAAGGAGATAACCTCTGGTATTGTGCTGCAAATTTTATGATTTGGATTAACATTGAAACCTGTTTTTTTCAAATAAGAGATTTTTTCACTTTGTGTTTTAAATTTATTTTTAATTATATAAACCTCGTAGAAAAATGTGTTTAACTCTCTTTTAGCAGTTATTGATGAATCAAGTTGACGAAGTGAACCGGCAGCAAGGTTTCTTGGGTTAGCATATTGCTTTTCTTTGTTTTTGCTTTGTATTTTGTTTATTTTTGTAAATGCTTTTTTAGATATCCAAACTTCACCCTCTACTATTAGGTCTTTTTTTTCTTTAATTATTTTTGGTATATCTTTTATAGTTTCTATGTTTTTTGTTATATTTTCCCCAACAGAACCGTCTCCCCTTGTTGAAGCTCTCCATAATTTTCCATTTTTGTATTCCACAATTACTTTTACACCATCTATTTTGTATTCACACAAAAAAATGATTTTAGTTTTTGGATTTTTAATAAATTTTTGGATTCTATCAGAAAACAGATATAATTCATTATCAGAAAAAATATCATCAAGCGACCATTGTTTTACTCTATGTATTACTTTGCTAAAGCCTTTTTTAACACCTCCCTCAACGTTATGTGTTGGAGATTCTTTTAAAACAAGATTTGGATATTTTTCTTCTATCTTTTTTAGCTTATGTTTAAGAGAATCCAGTGCTTCATCAGAAATTTCATTTGTATCTTTTTGGTGATATTTCTTCCTTAATCTATTTATTTCTTTTACAAGCAAAGCTATTTCTTGTTTAATATTTTTATCTTTCATATTTAATATGAAATATTTATTCTTCTATGTACAACATTTGAGTTGCTAAAATTACATAAATCGTAAGAAATTATGTCTATTTTAGTATTTAAATGAACATTACAATTTGTAACATCGCTTCCGTCAGAACAACTTTTTTCTAAAAGAACTTGTGCACAAGCACTGCTTTTATAGTCTGTTGTATCTTTTCTAACCAAAAAATCACACTTTGAAACTTTTGTGTCTGATATATCACAAGATGAAAATGGCAATGCCAAGCTATCAGAATATAATTCAGAAAAACCAACCAGATCATCCGCACATTCTATGTTTTTGTCTATTCTGCTTTTTCTAGGATTAAATAAATCATTTTGAAAATCATGATACAAAACACACTCAAAAACAGTATCTAATAGTCTCACGGCATTATATGATTTATAACTTATAGAAGTTCGTAATTTATCTTTTTCTGCAATAGCAAGTATCGCTGTTCCTACACTAAACACAACGGATGTGATAATTAAAGAAATTATTAACACAGATCCCTTTTGATTTTTAAAAATTTTTTTCATATTAATTTGATACTACCCATTTATACAGTGTTTCTGTATATTTAGTTTTTTGTAGTTTTTGTTTGTTATCTATTCTCTCTACACAACTGTTAAACTTAACACTTATTGCATTAGAAATATTTTCTTGTTCTTTAACTTCTATAAAAAAAGTAGACAGTTCTTTTGTAACAGGTCTGAATAATTCTAATTCTTCTTTGTTTATTTGACAAAAATCTATGATAGAATTATTTTTTATAAAAATATTTTCAACAGAGCTGTCGTTGATAAAACAAGGTTCTCCTGTTATACACCCACTATTATATGTAACAACACAAGTGCTTTCCGAACACTGTGAAAGACTTGTGAGCCAGTTTTTGCCATTAACAAAATTAGAGTCTCTTATTGCTCGAGCAACTTCTATAATTTCTTGTGCTTTAAAATGTGCTTCTAAATTGTTTTTAGACAAAAGATTTGTTTGTAAACTTTTTATTACAATTTCCATTGGAACAGTTGCCACTGTAAGAAAAATAGACAAAGCCACTAATGACTCTACTAGAGTAAATCCTTTTTTGTTGTATTTATTATTTTTCATATTAATTTTCACATTTATTTGGATTAATACCTGTTACAGGATTTATTTCTTTGATTTGATAATTTTGTATTACCATGCTTTGGGTGTTTATATTTGATAATGTCTGTCTTAGTATGCTGTTGTCTGTTACTATAATTGCATAATTAGTCTTATATTGTGCGATATGTCTAACAGGATCTAACATTAAGTCTGCAGGGATTGTAAGGCAAGTAGGTGTTGTGCTCAAATCAATTGAATGTTTACAAACCCTTGATCCGTTTGAAATTAATGGATCTACATCTATATCAAACAAATTATTATCTCCTGTGTAAACAAATGTCTTACCATCAGATATATTACTGTTAACTGGTGAAAGAGTTGATGGTGAAACAATGTCATCATATATATTCCATTTTCCATCATTATCTCTTGCAATAAAATTAGAATTTTTTAAAACCTCATATTGTGTGTATTTACTTTCATCAAATGTTTTGTATGCAAATTTAATATCAGATTCTGTTGGAGGTGGGGTTACTTGATCCACCGCTAGATATTGATTAATCTCTGCAACGGCAATCTCTGATGATATTTTTATATCTGCTATCCTGTAAAATTTTCCTTCTTCAGCATCTGCTACAAAATCTATTATACAAGTAGAACATTCATCATTTTCAACAATATCTGTTATTTTACCAACAACATTAGATATTGTTGTTGAATCAGTAGTAGATATTTTAAATATTCTTACTCTTGTATCTATTTTATCTTTTATATATTCAAAAACAATATAAAAATAGTCATCTGATGAGTCTTTACTTATATTAAAGTTTTTAATTTTGTATGATGTTGTCTTATCAATTAATATTTCTTTTGCGACGCCGCCGTGTGCTTTTTCTGGGTCAGTTGATCCTGGTGGTCCTACAACAAACAAATGTCCGTCTCTGTCCAATAAATAAGCAAATTTGCTATTTGGATTTGCAACTATGTCTACTATTCCCCACGGACCTACACCAACAGGAACAGTAGAATTTCTTTCTTCGGGATATGATTTAACTCTGTGAAATTTATTGAAAACTGTGACAATACCATCGGCATCTACTAAATCTGAATCGCTTGAAAAATAAACACGTCCGTTGTCCGTTAATACATAAATACCTTTTGTGGTTCCTACTACTTTAGTTGGGTGTAGAATAATCTTTTCACATGGTGATTCTATATCAACAGTTATTCCATTTTCTGAAGTAGTATCGCTATAACACCGATCGGCAAAACCACTACTTGAAGAATCATCATAGCAAAGACCATTGTCTGCGTATATAAACGCAACTTTATTTGAAAATTCTTTATTACCCGTTTCAATTCTAAATGTAGAGGTGTCATTTACATCTAAAACTCTTTGCACAACTTGTGTTTGTAGACTAACCTCTTCTGTTTGTCCACCTCTTGTATTGTATTCTCCTGATACAAATATAGACAACCTTGGTTGTACAATTTCACCGTTATTTGGAGAAACCGAATCTACAAGAAAGTTTTTTATATTTATTAATTTTACATCAGTTATAGGAATCCAATTGTCATCTAAATCACAGTTTGTATTTCCAATTTCTTTACAAGATTCTATATAACCAACAGTGTTTGTATCAATTAATTTTGTGTTTTTTCTGAAATGAATGCGAGCTTGCTTTTGTGGAGATTGAATGGAAATATGACCACTGCTTGCTTCTTCTTCAACATAATCGTGCCCTATACGAGCTTCCCTTGTGATTTCCTCAACAGCGAAAGATATAGAATATAGAGAAATTCGTTTTTTATGTGTTATCTCATAAAATTTTAAGAATGTAGAAAACGCAACTAATCCAGCAGAAACAACTACAAAAAACAATGCCGATGAAACCAAAACCTCTATCAAAGTAAATCCTTTATTCATATTAATCTATATCTATTCTATTAAGAAACAACGCACCAGTTTTAAGTATGTCTATAGAATATATAGTCTGTTTACTCTCAATAGATAAATTTAATTTTGCACCTATTATTTTATTATTACCATCAAAAAACTGTTTTTTACTTGGATAATTTTTATTAGTATCGGTGCTTAAAAAAACAGTAGGTTCTCTAAAAGGAAAAACAAAAACTATCAGCACTTCCTTTACTTTGTTTTCTTCAAAAAAACCTTCTGGAAGATTTTCTTTCGAATCATAACACACCTCTACATTATCTACATAAACTGTTTGAATATTATTTTTAACAATAAAACAAGGTGTGAATTTTATGCTTTTTTCTACTAGTTCTGGTCCGTATACAATCTCTGAAGAATCAAAAGTTGCAAAATTAATTGTTTTTGTACTTGATATATCAATTCCATTTGTAATTTTTTCTATTCTATAACTAGTTTGAGAATCTTCTGTTGTTGGTTTTTTTATTCTAAGTGCATAAACTGAGGTTTTATGTTTCTCAATATTTGTTGACAAAGAACTAGATGCAAAAGACTGTGTGAGTCGAACACTGCTAAGTAAATCATCTGTTCTTACTCTTAAAATACTATAGCTATTAAAGTTTTGATGCCCTAAAAAAACAGCTGACGATAATGTAACTATTACCGCTATAGTTACCAAAAGTTCAACAATTGTAAATCCAGATCTAAATTTTTTTTGTTTTTCCATATTATTTATTATAGCAACCAAAATATAGACGATTTGATATACTAAAGACATATAAGCCATCTTAGCTCAGTAGGTAGAGCACTCCCATGGTAAGGGAGAGGTCGGCGGTTCAATTCCGCCAGATGGCTCAAAACAACAAAATATATCTTTGTTGACAATACATGAGTTTTTATACAACCATATATAGTATGAAGTTAGTCATAGTAGAATCGCCATCAAAAGCAAAAACAATAGAAAAATATTTAGGTGATAATTATACAGTTTTATCGTCTATTGGACACATATGCGAGTTACCGAAAAGTGAGTCAAAAGCAATTAATATAGAAAATGATTTCAAACCATGTTATGAAGTTATAAAAGGAAAAGAAAAAATAATATTTCAATTAAAAGAATCTGTGAAAAAAGCAGAAATTGTTTATTTGGCCACAGACCCAGACAGAGAAGGTGAAGCAATCGCTTGGCATCTCAAAGAAATATTAAATATTAAGACACCAAAAAGAATTGTATTTAACGAAATCACAAAAGAGAAAGTTGAAGATGCTATAAAAAATCCGAGAGAGATAGACGATAATCTAAAAATTGCTCAAGAAGCAAGAAGGGTTTTAGATAGATTGTTTGGTTATACACTCTCTGCTTTAATTTGGAAAAAAGTTAGATACGGATTATCTGCTGGTAGAGTACAGTCCCCTGCTTTAAGAATATTAATGGAAAGAGAGAGAGAAAGAGAAAAATTTAAATCAACCCCTTTTTGGATTATTCAAGGAAAAATCAGAAACAAAGATGGAAAAATTTTTGAAGTTAGTGGTGTGGGTGAGTTTTTAAAATATGGAGATGCCAAAACAGTTTTAGATATTGGAGTTCCATCTTGGTGGATTGTAGGTGAAATAAAAAAAACAAAGAGATCTAGAAAAGCAAAACAACCATTTATCACCTCAACTCTTCAGCAACAATCAAATTCTAGATTATCTTATTCTCCTGCAAATACTATGCGAATAGCCCAAAAACTATATGAAGAAGGGTTTATAACATACATGAGAACAGATAGTACAAGGATGTCAGACCTCGCACACGAGTCAATTAAACTTGTAATAGAAAACAGTTTTGGAAAAGATTTATATGAAAAAAAAGAACATACAGACAAAAAGAAAAATATTCAAGATGCACACGAAGCAATAAGACCTACAGATATGACAAAAATAACCGCAGGAAGAAACGAAGAAGAAAAAAAAATATATCAGTTAATTTGGAAAAGAACAATAGCAAGTCAAATGGTTGATGCTGAGAGTCTCACGACAAATATAAAATTAAACCCAAAGGTTATTAAAAATGAAAACATAATCCTTGTATTAAAAGGTTCACAAATCACAAAAATGGGTTGGTTAGAAGTAGATCAAGATTCGTGTGATAGTGAAAACATACTACCGGAAATACAAAAGTTTGATGAGTTTGAGTGTATAGAATTAAATCAAATAGACAAACACACAGAACCTCCAAATAGGTATTCTGAGGCTGGTCTTGTAAAGGAGTTAGAAAAAAGAGGTATAGGCAGGCCATCTACTTATGCTGCAACCATAAAAACTTTAACAGATCGTATGTATGTAGAAAAAAAAGATAGAACATTAATACCTACAGATACTGGAAATGTTGTAAGTTCTTTTGTTGAAAAATATTTTAAAGAATATATCGCAGATATTTTCACTGCAAATATGGAAGATGATTTAGACAAGATAGCTATTGGAGAAAAAAAATATAAAGATATACTTACTAAATTTTATTACCCGTTTTTCGACAGCGTGGATAAAAAAAAAGATATTGAAAAATTAACAACTCTTGGTAAAGCTCCTTCTAATTTTAGGTGCCCTATATGTAACAGTGGTATGAATATAAAATTATCTAAAATTGGTACTTTTATGAGTTGTGGTAGATTTCCAGATTGTAATGGTGCGAGGACAAAAGAAGGTGAAGAAATCAAAGAAGAAAAGATAGGTAAAATTTGTCCACAGTGTAAGAAAGGTGATTTAATAAAAAAAATGGGCCGATTTGGTGTTTTTTGTGCTTGTAACAATTATCCTAAATGTAAATATATAGAGCAGGACAAAGAAACAAAAGAAAGTGCAAAAACTGGTATTGAGTGTCCTGTATGTAAAAAAGCTGAAATAATTGAACGAAAAGGTAAGTTTGGTGCTTTCTATGGATGTAATGCTTATCCAGGATGTAAGTTCACAATGAGAGCAAAACCAACATCAAAAAAGTGTAGTATTTGTAACTCTCTTATGATGGAAGGCACAAAAACTATTCCTGAGCGATGTTGTGACAAAACTTGTCCAATGCATAGACCAGACAAATTAACAAAAATGAAAAGATAAAATTTATTTTAAATTAAATTGAAAAATTAGAATATAAATCCTCGTCTGTGTTTTTCTTTTCAAAAGTATTTTCTTTTGATTCTGCTAGTTGGTTAGATTTATCTGTTTCTTTAATATCACTTAGTACCGAATAGATGACATCTAGATCGTCTTTTGAAGAAAAGTTTATAAGTATTTTACCTTCATTTTTTGTATTGCTTTCTATATAAACCTGTGCGCCCAGCTTATCTGATAAATCATCTTCCATAATTCTATATTCCGAAAATAAAATTTTGTTTTTTGATCTTACTTTGTCAACAGCTATCCTTCGAGATATTCTTTCTGCATCTCTAACAGTAAGTCTTCTGTTCATAATTTCATCAAACAAAAATTGTTGTTCTTCCTTTTTATCAGAAAGCATTAAGAGAGGTCTTGCATGTCCTTCAGATATTACTCCGCGTTGCAAAGCATCAATCATGCTTTCTTCTAGGCTAAGTAATCTAATACTGTTTGAAACATATTCTCGACTTTTACCTATTTTGTCTGATATGTTTTGGTGAGTTAAATGAAATTCATCTATTAAACTTTTAAAAGCCCTTGCTCTGTCGATAGGTGTTAAATCTTCTCTCTGCAAATTTTCTATGATTCCTATTTCAAGTTTAATTTGATCTTTGTCTTCTTTTTCCCTTAAGATTACCGGTACTTTTTTTATGTTTGCAAGCTTGGATGCACGAAGTCTTCTCTCTCCAGCTAAAAGTTCATATATAGTTTCCATTCCCCCATCATCTTTTTGTGAAGTTTTTTTGACAACAAGAAGTGGTTGCAGTACACCATATTGTTTTATTGATTCAGACATCGTTTTGATTTTTATTTCATCAAAAATATGCCTTGGTTGATATGGATTTGGTATAATTTTTTCTACATCAACCCAAAAAACAGATCCTTTTATTTCTTCCATTATTGATATTGTATCACTCTAATTAATGAGTGTTATATGTTTTTTTTATCTTTTCTTTGATTTTTTCTATTAAGACTTTTTTACTTAACTCTGACACATCAAACCAGCAAATACCATCCATTTTCTTAAAATATGTCATTTGCCTTTTTGCATATTTACAAATTTCACAAAACAATTTTTCTTTTACTTGTTCTTCATTCTTATTTAAAACAAACATTTCTGTTGTAAATTTATACTCGAGCCCTAAA
>JABAAK010000072.1 GCA_014238775.1 Candidatus Paceibacter sp.
TCTCTCGTATTTTAACAAAATGTGCTTGAATAACACCCAAGCACCTTTTGTTCAACTCAGCAATCGCTATCAACATAGGAGCATTGCAATAATCACCTACAGGTCCCATTGTATTCCCCCATGCATCGAAGCAAGTAAGTAGCGCCATTTGTTTTTTATTAATATCAACTATAAGATTTTTACGTTCAATTTTAATTTAAATAACATAATGGAGGTGTATGTTATTGGACATACCTGCTCTTGGATACAATCCTAGTAGTCAAAATAAGGAGATATTAGGTGAAGTGGAGACAGATTTTTCTCTCATCAGGATGATGTTGGATTTAATCCCGGGAGAGAAATGGTGCGACCCTTCTCTAGTATGGCTAGATCCTGCTTGTGGTCGTGGCAACTTTATGATAAGTGTCTACAATCGCCTCTTTCTCTCACTCCAAACTATAATTCCGGACGATAAAATAAGAAAACGGCATATTATTGAGAATATGCTGCATATGGTAGAGATAAATGAGGAACATTATACCTATCTAAAACAGGTATTTGGAGAGAAAGCAAATATCGTCCACGCTGATTTTCTCTCCTATACACCAAATGCCCCCGTCGATATTATCGTCGGAAACCCCCCCTTCAATATTAATGGTTCAATCAAAGTACCTACCAATTCTAAATTAAATAAAAAACATGATGGTAACACAATTTGGCCATCTTTTGTACGTCATTCCTTACAATTATTGAAACACAAAGGATGTTTATTAATGATAACACCTAGTATTTGGCTGAAACCTGACAAAGCCAAGATATATCCCTTACTAACTTCCATGAATATAGATAAAATTCATTGTTTTTCAAATACGGAAAGCAATCAAATCTTTCACGGACACGCGCAAACACCAACATGTTTTTTCTTATTAACGAAAGAACCTAAGACGGGAGTTATTTCTCTCTATGATCGTAGTGTTGAGAGATATCTACCATATTGTTTGAGAGAAAACGCGCCCATTCCAGTCTTTGGTGCTTCTATCTTTGCTAAGCTCCAGCCTTATCTAAGAAAAGTCGGGCATCCACGCGTTATTAAAACATCGATGCCGCCCAAACGGGCTCTTCTCTCCAAAACGAGAACAACAGACTGCTCCTATTGTAACGTACGAACATGTATCATCCAGAATAACATCCCTTCTCTCGTATTTGAATATAGTAATATACCGCTTGCTTACTATGGTGAACCCAAATTGATCCTCGCACATAAAATGTATGGTTTCCCTTATTATGATAAAACGGGTGAGTATGGTATATCACGGAGAGATAACTATGTGATACTGAAGCTATCTCATGAGGAAAATGAGCTATGGAAGGCATTTCTCTCCACAAAGTTTGCTCTCTATCTATTTGAAGGCACGCGTTATCGTATGAAATACTTAGAAAAGTATGTATTCGAGTTGATACCTGATATTACGAAACTGGATGATTTTCCTGAAACGATAACAGATGAGACGATTGCAGACTACTTTCAATTATCGGAATGGGAGAGAAAGTGTATTTTAGGATTATCACCATCGGGTAAAATAAATACCTAGATAATATATATATGACTCAGAACCAGGCTGATGTGCGGCTAATGGACGAAAAAATGACCGACCTAGCAGCGGCACGCGCTGCTTTAGCCGCCGCGGAGACGGGACCGCGCGACGAGCAGGGCGATATTGATCTCGACAAGGCGCAAGCTTCCGTGAAAAAGGCGATTCGGGATGCTAATGCACAACACAAAGTCCTGAAAGCAGCGGGACACAGCGATGCGACAACGCATTTTCCCAGCTTGTTCAGATCGAGAAGGTGGAGAGGCACTAAGATTAAAGGTGGTAGAAGAACACGTCGCCGCAGAAAGCGTAGGCATTTGCGTAGAAAGCGCACGCGTAAAAGGCGGAGTCGTTCCCGCAGAAAACGCAGACGCTTTAAAAAGCGCACTAAAAAAAGATAACTAAACATAACTAAAATTGAACTTCAGTTATGTTTTATATATTATATTAAATGTTACGTTTTCATCTAGGAACAACACGATTTACGAATGAGACTTGGGGTGAGAATCATCAATATCGCAAGGAAAATTTATCAGATGGAGAGTGTATATATGGATTGCCTGTTGAAATGCCCAAAGCGGTTCGATTAGGCGAGCCGGTGTATGTCATTGAGATGAACATATCCCAAGGAAATAAGAAAATTATTGGAATTGGCTATGTAATAAACTATAGATATCGTGATCAGTATTATCGTATTTATAGCAATGTGGGATACAATCGTTGTGTATATAAGGGGAAGAAGTGGGTTTCTCGAGAACATTTGGATAATGGGATTGTTGAAGCATTAGAAAAGGTATTATTTAAAGGAAAGGGGCACATGTGTCGAGGACAGGGTGTGACCAGACTAAAAACAAGCCGCCTCGAAGACGAGGAGGCGGTGATTTTATATATGAAGCAATTATTTACTTCCCAAATACCGACCTCTTAGAGAATTTTGCGCTTCGGGTGTAGAAATCAGGACGAATGATGGGCACGGATTGATTGTATACAGCACTAATTTTTTTTAGTTCCTGATTGCAGTATTCCATAACCTTATATATATTAACAAACTGCCGCTCAATATTTGCGAGTGTGGGGTTGCGCATCATAGAAATAAGTCCTTCTCTCCCTGTCGTATTCATCAGCTCGAAGACATTGAAGATATCAATTGCCTTGGAGTTTTTAAGATCGCGGCGCGTAGCTCCATCCTTCAATGTCTCGCTGCTAATCTTCCCAAGAATATATTTCGCTCGAAGATCGCGGTTTCCATGCCCTTCATTCATCTGGTCACGCACCTGTTCATATTCAGGTATCTCCATTCGATGAAAATGAGCCACATCTCGAAAAA
>JABAAK010000030.1 GCA_014238775.1 Candidatus Paceibacter sp.
ACTAATTCAAAAGTGACTATACCTATTATATAACAAAAATAATTTCTCTGTCGGGAAGCCGGGATTCGAACCCGGAGTCACTCGTACCCAAAACGAGCATGTTAGCCGTTACACCACTTCCCGAATATAATAAGTATACATCATAAAGCTATAAAATCAATAGAATAAGGTTTCCTATGTTTCTTAAGTAACAATACTCTGACAAGATATATTTCTATGTTTTCAAGTTTGTTGTTATTCATATACATCTCTGCAAAAGCAACTAATCTCTCTCTCTTTTTTTTATTAACCAAATCTCCAAGTGTAAGTGCAGAACTTTTGTTTTTTTCGTCTGTATATACGGTTTTTACTTCAAAAATATATGTTTCTCCTCCTTTCTCAGCTATTATATCTATCTCAAAATTTTTAGTTTTATAATTTCTATGTTTCACGTGAAAACCATCTTTTTTCAATACTTTTTCAACATAATATTCACCTGTATTTCCAACTAATTTATCTAAAATCCCCATGTTTTTAACTTTATTTAATACTATTTAATATATTTTTACATAAGTTTTACACAAAAGCAAGTGTTTTTGTATAAAAATTGTTATAGAAACATGTTTTCACGTGAAACACTAAAACAAAAACAAAAAATATAAAATGTTACATATATAACATAACTATACTTTTAACCCTACAAAGTTGAAAAAACATAAAAATAATTTTATTTTTAGTACTTATGTGTTAGTCTACCTTTAGAGTCTTTTTTTAATCTTAAATTATTTAAATAAATGATAACTTCGATTAGCCATTATGTTCCAGGGGGGTTTAAAACCCTGAAGAATATAAAAGAAAATATGGAAGAGACAAGAATCAAACAAAAAGTTAAAAAGTTGTTTATACAGCCTGTGTATAACAGACAAATAAATAAACGACTGTGTTTTATGGATAGGATGACGGCAAAACAAAAAAAATTTTTTGAAATATTCTAAAGAGGGTCTTCGGACCCTTTTTTAAGTTTGTTTTGATACAAAAACAAAGAAAAACAAAGAGAAGAGGAATTTGCCGATATACAAATGGAACTTATTTGAAATATTAGCAAATATTTCAACAGATAAGACTTATGTTTTATACAAAAAAATTTAAATAGATTTTAAAATAAAAAACGATATTATATAACTATATGAAAGTATATTTTTCAAAATTCATTTCTGGTGTAGAGGAAGTCGTAGAGGATTTTTTAACAAAACAAAAGACAGAGATTTTACATATCGAAGACGGTGTGGTCATATACAAATCTGACAAGAACCTAAACGACATAAATCAAATAGATTTCTTTAACAGTAATCTTATACTCTTGTATTCTTTTAAAAACATAAAACCGAATTTAAAAAACTTAACCAAAATAGCATTAAATGTATCATCTAAAGCGAGCTTTCTTAAAAAAATTAAATTAAATATTTCAAACAAAAGAGAAGGGTTTAAAGTAATATCTATCTTAGAAAATAATCCAAAACAAATAGACATAAGGACTCTGTCAAAAATAGAAAACAAAATACTAAAACTAAAAACACTGTACCTAGATATAAAAAAACCAAAAGTTGAACTTTGGATTATTATAAGAAGAAGCGGAATAGGGATGGTCGGCTTAAAAAAAATCACAAAACCAAAACTAAAAATTAAAAGAGAGAAAGGAACCATCAGATATGAACTAGCAGCTATCTTGTCGGTGCTGTCTGATCCGAAAAAAAACGACGTAGTTTTAGACCCGTTTGCTGGTAGTGGGGTGATACCGATACACAGAGCTTCTTTTTTTCCATTCGAAAAAATAATAGCAGCAGAAGGTCTTGAGATAGATGTAAAAAATTTAAAACAAAAAATTAGAAAATCCAGAAAAAGGATAGATGTACAGCTTTCAAATGCTCTAGATATGAATCTTTTAAAAGACGGATCGGTAAGCACAATCATCACAGACCCGCCATGGGGAGAATTCAAAAAACATACAAAAATTTCTGAATTTTACAAAAAAATGCTTTTTGAGTTTTGTCGTGTTTTGAAACAAAAAGGGAAGATTGTTTTGCTTCTGTCTGCAAGTATAGAGTTTGAAGAAATTGTTAAAAACAATTTTCAGGATAAGTTAAAAATTTTAAAAAAATATAACATTCTTGTGTCTGGCAAAAAAGCTATAATTTACAAAATTACCAAGATATAGTCACAAAATTTTATAAAAGATAAAATCTTGAATTAATTAGTAAAAAAATCAAAAATATTTTCTATACTTTTTGCGTTTTCTTTTGAATACAATTCGGTATAACCACATCTTTTGCAAGAAACGGTTAAAAATTTTTTGTTTTGGATATCAAATATCTTTGACCAAAAACCAGATGCAGTTCTGATCTCTCCTGTAACATATTCATTGTTTTCGCACTTCAAACATTTGTATTTATTATTTTCCATACATACAGTATAAAACAAAAATTACAAACACTCACAATTAATATACATAAAACAATCAAAATCTATTTTGAATTG
>JABAAK010000031.1 GCA_014238775.1 Candidatus Paceibacter sp.
AATGATGGTAAAAAAGATATAGTCTATCTAAACCTTAGGTCGCCTCACACATTTCATAAAAACAATACACAAACAACAAAAGAAAAGTTTTCAATAGAGTTACCACCAACAAAAGATTATATCAATGTAAAAATAGAGATGTATTTTAAAGATAAAACAAAAATCATAAAAAATCATATAAGAAAACAAGGAATACAAACAACACAAGGACACACAGTATCCTTCTATACAAATGGGCAAAAGACACCAAGTTTTTTCAAAGTGTATGATTCTAAACAAAAAGAACAAATGATAGAAATATCCAAAAACAAAAAAAACTATAATTTGTAGTGGTTGAAAAACGGATATACAAACTTTCTAAAGTTTGTTGTGGAAAAAAAATAAAACAAAAAAAACTTAAAGTATAATAAAAGTATATGAAGTTCGGAATAAAAATATTAATAGCTGTGATAATTCTTGTGGCAGTTGGTGCTTTTGGATATCTCTTTGTTTCAAAATCAAAAATTTCAGAACTTTCAAATCGAGTTGACGCTGCAATATTAAAATATGATACATTCGGACAGGAGGTTGCATTTAGAGATTTAAACAAGGAGGCAGAAAAAGGGGGTGACACCTATATATTTGTTTTTAGAAAAATAGATTCACGAATTTTTGTACACCCAAACAAATCAAGAATAGGGGTTAAAACTGAATCTTTTGTAGATGAAGATGGGTTTGAATATGGTAAATATATTTACGAAGGGGTTAAAAAAGGCAAAAAAGTTTTCAGATATAAAACTATAAATCCAGAGACAGATAAAGAAGAACCAAAGTTGTCATATATAATACCGCACGGAGACTTTTATTTTGGCTCTGGGTTGTATAACAAAACAAAATGATTGAATTAGATTTTTTAAGATTATTAGGAATCATATACCTCTCCATAGGTGTTTCTGCATTTATTGATGCTAAATATATTAAAAATCTTTTTACAGATTTTGTAAAAGAAAAATCATTTGTTTTTTTGACCGGTATTTTGACCACAATCCTAGGATACATATTAATAGCGACTTCTTATGGCACAAATATACAATATTCTTGTTTGGTATATGTTTTGGGGGTCATTACACTAGTTAAAGGTATTTTATTACTTATATATCCAAAACTGTTTTATAAAGTTGCAAGTTTTTATTCAAATGACCGTGTTTTTAATATTCTCAGAATTTTACTTGTTTTTATAGGAATTGTGTGTATTTATATAACTGTATTATAATATAATCATTAATCAATATAACAAAAATTAAAAATGAAAAAAGCAATAATTTTAATAGTAGGTTTAGTTGTTATAGTAGGAGCCGCTGCATATCTACACAAAGAAAATTTTTTTAGTAAAGGGGCAGACACTTTTCCAAAGATAGGTGTAGTTTTACCTACAGAGGGTTCTGGAGTTGTATATGGTGTTGAAACCGGCAGAGCAATTAAACTTGCTCTTGAAGAGTTTGATGTGTCAAAAAGTAAAATGAAAATTTTGGATGGTATGTGTGACAGAGAGACTGCAAAAAAGGCAGCACAAAAACTTATAAAATCTGGCTATAAATTTATAATAGGAGAAGCTTGTAGTGGAGGTACACTTGGCATAGCGGAGTTGCCAGAAGTTATTAGTGGAGAAGTTATTGTTATCACAACATCTGCAAGCAGCACATTACTTGCAGATCATCCAAATGTATTGAGAACAAATGTAAGTGACAAGCTAAACATAGAAGTTTTAGCTGATGCAATCAAAAACAACGGACACTCTTCTGTAGCGATAATAAGTGATAGTAGAGAATACGCACAATCATTTTCATCAAACTTAGAAAAAGTGTTAACACCAAAAGGAATAGGTTCTGAGAATTTTATATTTGAATCTAGTTCAAGTAGCATAAATGCTGCGGTAGAAAAAGCAAACAGGTACACAGATGTAATAGGCGCAGATGCGTTTGTAATCATACCACAATCAGCAATAGAAGCAATAGATGTGTTTAAGTCTATTAGAAAAGTTTCTGATTTTCAAATTTATGATGCCTTTGTTACAGCAGCAAATCTAGAAACTATAGTTGATGCTCTGGGTGATGATGCAGAAGGTATTATATCTGTCTCTTCATCAAACATAGATAAAAATTCACCTAGATTTAGAGCGTTTAAAGCAAAATACACCAAAAAGTATGGCGCGCCTTTATATGACTCATATCTACTTGCAACATATGACGCAATTAGTTTCTTGTATTTTATAACTAAAGTTACAGGAAAAGAAAACCCAAGGGCATTTGCAGATGTTTTGAGGGGGAATTTGTTTAAGTCAGAAATAGATTTTACACTATCAAACGGAAACCCAATACACAGAGAGATTACTGGGTATGATTTTGATTTGTCAGGAGATTCTGTAAGTGAACACTCATTACCTGTCATAAAGATAATCAAAAACAAAGTTTTATCTGATTTATAAAAATAGTTAAAAGTTAAATGGAAAACACAAACCCAATAAAAAACATATTTTTTATTTCAGCAACGTTTCTAATGTTTGTTGTATCGCTCGGCATCTTTTCTTTTATTTCAAATCAGAGAGTTACAGAAAACGAGAACAGTACAATAACATTTGATGGTGAAGGTACTGTGTCTTCCACTCCAAATGTTGCAGAGTTCACATTTAATATTTCTGCAGAGAGAGACGAACTTAAGCAAGCAAGAGACGAGGTAACAAAAAAAGTAGACGATATATACGATTATTTGTTAAAAGATAAAAAATTATCTAAAAAAAATGTAAAGACTACTTCATATAACATAAGACCAAATTATGATTATATATCTGATAAAGGGTTTGGAGGGAGTAGAAGAGTATTCCGTGGGTATGAGGTATCACATACAACAAAAGTAAAGATAAAAGACATAGACGACACATCAGAAATCATCTCAGCAGTATCAGATAAAAAACCTTCATATGTTTCAAATCTAGTGTTTAAAATAGACGAAGAGGATATGAGAAAACTACAAGATGAAGCTGTTTCTATTGCTATCTTAAATGCAAAAAGGAGGGCAAAGGACATTGCATCAAGAACGAATATAAACCTTGGGAAAATTCAATCTATTTATATTGATAGGAACTCTAGTAGAGGACCACAACCTTATGCATTTTCTACAAAATCGGTAAGCGCTGAGTTTGCTTCAGATATACAAACAGAAGTTGGTGAAAATGATGTAATAGCATCTGTAAGGATAACATACAGACTAAGAAAATAATTTTAATATTCTTTCTTTTTTTCTAAACACTCTGATAATTTCTCTCTATCACTCCATCCACAATACCCGCTGTCTTGAACTTCACAAGAAACCTGTCTGTAACACACATATTCTGATTTAAATTCACAAGTTGTAAATATATCTGCAGCACTTTCTTTATCAAGACAAAGTGTCCCGCTACACCCTGCTCTAACACAAGTCACTTTTGATTCCTTTGGTTTTATCTCTATTATCGTATCTGCTACTTCTTCTTGTGGTTCCTCGTGCGTGTGTGTTACTGGTATGACTTGTGGTAAAGTTGAACACCCATCAGTTCCAACACCACATGATTCGATTATTTTTTCACCAGTTGTGTTTTTGCATTTCTCTGAATGTATACAAGCTTTATCGGTGATATTTGATATTTGCTTTTGTATCTCATTTTCTTGTGTTGAGTTAGTTAAGAGAAATTCATCAAGATCTTTTGGGACATATGAAGAATAATTTCTTTTATATTTTTTACCATTTACAAAAAGTTTAAGTCCTTCCTCTTTACAGACATTCATTTTCTTTGCTTGTATATATAAACAATCTTCTTCTAGAGAAAACTCAAGTGAAGAAAAGAAATCTCCTATGGATTGGTATTTTGCATGTATGTGTAAGACTTCATCTTGATTGTCGTGCAGATGTTGGAACTGGTGTCTAGCGACCTTATTTGTTGATTGATACAAGTCATTATTAAAATTTATTTTTTCTCCATCTATATATATTGCAAAGTCAGCGTGTATGTGTATCGAGTTATAGATAGGAAAGGCAGGTTTATTTAAATAATAAACACAACATCCTACAACTAAAACCAATACAAAAAAAATAGATGAATATATATATTTATGTCTGTTTTTCATATTTATATTATATATCAATGATGTGGTATATTGGGTTAAATGGAAGATAATAAATCACACATATTGGCGATAATAGCGAGTCTTGGGACTTTTGTTTTTTTAGCAGGATCTCTAATTTCTGGTTTGGTTCTTTGTTATTCGCTTATAGATATATTGTTACCAGAGATAGATTCATTTCAAGTTAGCGGATTTGAGTATGGTTTCGGAATCTTTTTTGCATTATCAAATGCTACGGCATTTTTTATAGTCTTTTTCCCACTATATATATATTCGTCACGACACATGCAAAAAGCTATCAAAAGACAACTACAGGTAGGAAAAGTTATTGAAACTATACAAAACATAGTTATAGCGACAATAATTTCAGTTTCCATCCTAGTAGTTGCGATATCTACTGTAATCTTGATAACAGGGTTTCTAAATACTGGACTACCAACTACATTTCTTTTAAAAATTTTTATAACTATACTTATTGCTGTACTGATATTTATTTACTACAAAGCACTTTGGAAAAGGGATTTTGATGGATTTCTTTTAAGAGATAAAATTTTTACTATTGTGGTGTGTGTGGTTGCTTTGTTTTTGATTTCTTATTCTGTCTATAGGATCAACCCACTTACCATAGCAGACAGAAGGGAATCACAAGATACGATACGAGCATTACAAAACATTAAAAGTGAAATAGAATTCTCAAAAAGAGAAGAGAAAGGACTCCCTACAACTCTCGAAGAGATTGTCATCGAGATGGGACCAGGGGAAAAAGACGGAGAGATAGAATATAAAAAACTGTCTGACACCAACTACGAGCTATG
>JABAAK010000032.1 GCA_014238775.1 Candidatus Paceibacter sp.
ATGTTTTCATTTATCTACTACTCATCGCTAACAAACTCGGACTTGACTTAGACGACGAGGTAGAGAAAAAAATAACCATAAACAAAAAGAAATACCCACTAGAAAAATGCACAGAAGAATTCAAAAAACACAACAAACTTTAATACAAAAGCAAAAACACAGAAATATACTACTACGATTGCTGCTATGAACGTTATTATTTTGGGTGGTAGAATGTATACATATATGATGAGGTTAGAATTAACAAAAAGTTATGAACGTTGATCAAAAAAAAGAATTAGAAACACAACTTTGGTGTGTGGCAAATGTCTTGCGTGGAAAAATGGATGCAAGTGAATACAAAGATTACATACTTGGTCTTATATTTTATAAATATCTTTCTGAAAAACTAGAAAAGTATGTAAAAGATAGCGTACTAAATAACACCGACTGTACTTTTGAAGAGATTTTATCAAAGAAAGAGTGCAAACAATACATAGAAGCAGCTCGACACGCTTGTGTGGAGCATTTGGGATATTTTTTGCTACCAGACCAGACGTTTTCATACATTGTAAGAAAAGGGAAAGGGGAAATAGAGAAGGAAAAAGATACTTTCATACTGGAGGATTTGCAACAGATTCTTACAGCAATAGAAAACACTTCCGCCGGAACAAAGAGTGAAGAAAATTTCAAAGGACTTTTTGATGATTTGGATTTGTCTTCTAACAAGCTAGGAAAAACAGAAAACAAGAAGAATGAGATCGTTGTGGAGATATTGCAAAAACTAGATAAAATAAATTTCTTATTAGATGAGCATAAGAGTGACGTACTTGGAGAAGCATATGAATATCTTATAGGGGAGTTTGCAGCTGGCGCTGGTAAAAAAGGAGGGGAATTTTTTACTCCACCGGAAGTTTCTCGACTTTTGGCACGCGTCGTTACAGGTGACAAGAAAAAAATAAGAAAAGCATACGACCCTACTTGTGGATCAGGCTCTCTTTTAATTCGTTTGCAAGAGTTTGCTAATGTTGGGGATTTTTATGGTCAAGAACTTACACATACTACATATAACTTAGCAAGGATGAACATGATATTGCACGATATAGATTTTGACAAATTTTCCATACGACAAGGCGACACACTAGAAGACGACCAGTTTCAGGGACTTGAGGCAGATGTTATAGTTGCAAATCCACCATTTTCAGCTAAATGGATAGGTGACAAAAGTCCTGCACTTGCTTCAGATGATAGATTTACACAATACGGTAAGTTAGCTCCAAGCAGCAAGGCTGATTATGCGTTTGTTACACATATGATTAGTCACTTGTCAGAGGGTGGCACTATGGGTGTCGTATTACCACACGGGGCACTGTTCCGAGGAGGAGCTGAGGGAGCTATAAGAAAGCACATTATAGGAAAGCAAAACTACCTAGATGCAGTGATAGGGTTACCAGCAAACTTGTTCTACGGTACTTCTATACCTGCTTGTATAATGGTGTTTAAAAAATGTCGCAAAGAAGATGGAGACATTTTGTTTATAGATGCATCAAAGGAATTTAAAAAAGTTAAAAATCAAAACAAACTAACACAGGAAAACATAGATAAGATTTTCAACACCTACGAAGACAGAAAAGAGATAAAAAGGTATTCTCACAAAGCGACTCTCAAAGAGATAGCAGAAAACGACTACAACCTAAACATCCCGCGATATGTTGACACTTTTGAGGAAGAAGAACCAATAGACCTAGACGAAATAGCAAAGAATATAAAAAGTATAGACAAAGATA
>JABAAK010000033.1 GCA_014238775.1 Candidatus Paceibacter sp.
ATGATGCTGCTTCTGCTGTGTTTGATATGGCAGATGCTATTATGCTTTCTGGTGAAACTGCTATTGGGAAGTACCCAGTTAAGGTGGTAGAAACTTTGCAAAAAATTATAAATTATGTTGAAAGCAGAAATAAACAAGATTATAAAAACTCTTTTATCAACGATGATGTGGAAAAGAAAATACCAGACCTTATAGGATATCATTCAACGGTGTTATCAAACGAAGCTGAAGCAAAAGGAATAATTTCATTCACTAGATCTGGATATTCAGCACGTTTTGTATCCTCAACCAGACCTAAATCGAATATTTTTGCCTTTTCTTTAAATAAAAAGACAGTTAAACAATTAAATATATGTTGGGGAACAAAGGTGTTTATGTGTGAAAAAAAGATAAAAACTCCATTAGAGGTTATAGAATTTGCTTTAAAAATTTTGAAAAAAGAGAAATTTGTAAAAATTGATGATTTAGTTATAACTATGGTAGGTTTACCAGTAAAAGGTTTTTCTAAAGCAAACTCAATTATACTAAATAAGGTTAAATAATTTTACACATAAGTTTTTATATTGTATAATATAATTATGAAATTATATATAAAACAAGTTTTAGATAAAATCATAAACGAGTTGACAGAAAAACAACAAAAAATTTTAATAAAACGTTATGGCTTAGACGGAGGTAAAAGACAAGGTTTACAAAAAATAGGAGACAGTATGTCCTTGACCAGAGAAAGAATCAGACAAATTATTGAGGCAATATTAAAAAAAATTGCTAAAAACACAAATAAAGATTTTTTAGATCTACAAAAAGAACTTAAAAAAATTTTCGCACGATATGGATATATTTTATTAGAAGATGATATAAATATACAAATACGAGGTAACAAAAAAAAAGATTCTATAGAGGATAAATATACACACCTTTTGCTAAATATAATTAGTATTTTTTATTTTAATAAACAAAATAAAAATATAAAAAACCATTGGGTATCTGATTTAGAAAGAACCTCTGCGTTGACAAAAGTGTTTGATCATTTACATAAAAAATTAAAAAAAGATGAAGATAAATTGTATTCAAAAAATGAAATTGAAAATTTATTAGTAGATTCTTTTATGGTTATACAACCAAAATTAAAAGATAAAGGGAAAAAATATAAGGGAATGTGGTTATCACTGTCAAATAAAATATTAATGAATCCATATGGTGAATGGGGATCAGTAGATCAACCAGAAATAAGATTAAAAAATTTGAATAGTTATATTGGACTTGTTTTAAGACACACAAAAGACCCACTGCATTTTAGAGATATATCAGACCGTATAGCAAAATTAAAAGGAAGTAAAGTGTTAGCTGATGCTTGTCATAATGAGTTGGTAAGATCGAACAAGTTTGTAACAGTTGGTAGAGGGTTGTATAGTTTAAAGTCAGACTCGTGTAGACACGGTACAACACAAGAAATTACAAAGTGTATTCTTTTGGAAAATAAAAATCAAAAATTAAAACAAGACGAGATCATTAAATTAGTACAAAAAGAAAGAAAAGTGATGAATAACACAATAATTAGAGCACTAAAAGATAAAAAAGTTTTTAAAATGAATAGTGACAGTTCTTATTCTGTTGTCTAAATATGATATTTTTTTTAATTGGATTAATATCTTTTGCCTCAGGAACACTAGGATTATTATTTTTTAATGATTTTTTTGTACTCACTGGTTTTGAAGAAAATCTATACAATATCGAGTATGTTTTTTTAGAGCAGTCTATTCAGATTATTAGGGTAATTTTTCAATTATTTTTTGTACTACTTATTTTTGTTTCCTTTGCTATTTTTGTTTGGGCAAAGTTTTTGTCATTATGGAAAGTATTTTTAGATTTTAGGCGTTTTAAAAATCTTTTAAATACAGAATTTGTTTTGCTTAAAATTGTTATCCCAAAAGGATTCAATAAAACACCAAGTTCTATGGAAAGTTTTTTTAATACACTTCATGATAATACTGGTGGTGTACTTGGTCTTTTAAATAAACATTTAAAAGGAAAAAATCCACCTCTCTATTCATTTGAAATAGTATCTATGGGTGGAAATGTTTCTTTTTATATACGAACTACTACAAAACAATTAACAGCTTTAAAAAGAGGTTTGTTTGCAAACATGCCAAACTTGTTAATTTATGAGGTAAGTGATTATGTAGAAAAATTCGATTATGACAAAAGAGGTTATAAAATTGATGCATCAGAATGGACTATGGGAAAAAATAATTATTTACCATTAAAAACTTATATTAATTTAAAAAAAGAAGAACAACTATTTGAATCAAATCACCAAATATCCCAAGACAACAAACCAGAATCAAAAGATCAGCTACACGAATTATATGAATTTTTTAGTTTGATTAACGAAAAAGAAACAGTTTGTATGCAGTTTGTACTAAGAAAACACGGAGATGGTTCATATAAACAGAGAAAAAATAATAGCTTCTTTTCAAAAGAATTTTGGGAATTTGAAAAACATGAAGATTTGGCAGAAAAAGAAATTGCAGAAATAATTTCACCAAAAAATAACGATGAAAATAAAAATATCTCCCAACATAAAAAAGATCTTGTGGAAGATATTGAAAGGAAAAAACACAAATCTTTTTTCGATGTTGGTATAAGAATAATATATTTTGCCCCAAAAAATCATTTTAGGAATGATATTGGTGGATTAATTCTAAACACTTTTTCTGTGTTTAAATCAAAACTAAATAATATAAAAAGATCAGATTTTTTACTTTCAAACAAATTAACCGGAGTTGAACAAAAACTAGGAAAATTGGATTTTGGTTTTATAAAAAGAAAACATTTAGACAATCTTAATTTTGAATTATACAACCTATATAAAGACAGAATTTTTTTCCTAGGTGATGTGTTTTGGGAAGAAATATTGAAAAATAAAAGGCATTCAAGTATACTTCTTTCCACAGAAGAATTAGCATCCATGTATCATTTCCCATACACAGAAGTTGATATTTTCTCTAAAAAAGACAGTACTTCTAAGATTATAAATGCTCCAAAAAACATTCCAAGATGATTTATATAAAAAAAAATAAAAGTATAATTTTAGGTTTTGCTATTTTTTTTCCACTTGTTTTAATCTTTAATATTTATTTTAATCAAACCAATACAAAAACAGAGTATCCAATATTATTCACAATAGAAAAAGGTTCCACTGTAACTAAAGTTGCAAATGACCTTTTTAAAGAAGGATTGATTGATTCACAGATATTATTTAAGTTACCAGTAGTTTTTTATGGTGGTGTTGTAAAATATGGAAGTTATTATTTAACAAAAAAAAATAGTGTTGTTTCTCTTGCATATCATATAACAAGCACAGAAGAAAAAACTCCAACTATTAAGATAAAAGTTCCAAATGGAAGTAATATTTTTGAAATAGCCAATATAGTAAAAAAAGATTTTCCAGGTTTTGATGAATCAGACTTCATCAAAAAAGCAAAAAAGTATGAAGGTTTATTATATCCAGAAACTTATTTTTTATTTCAAGATGAAACACCTACTCCAGAAACAATAATTAGAATTATGAAAAAAACATTTGATGTAAGAACAAAAGAAATTAGAAAAATATATGAAGATGGATCAGAATTTAGAAAAGTGTTGATCTTAGCATCTATAGTTGAACTTGAGTCTTGGAAGAAAAAAGATCAAAAAAAAATTGCTGGAGTATTAAAAAACAGGTTAGAAAAAGGAATACCTCTTCAAGTAGATGTTTCTTTTAAATACATAAACGGGAAAAATTCATATACACTAACCAAAAAAGATTTTAAAATAGACAATCTATATAACACCTACTTATATAAAGGACTTCCACCAGGACCAATAGGTAACCCAAGTATAGAAGCTATAGATTCGGTAATAAATTATACAGATTCTGATTATATTTTTTTCCTCTCTGACAGGAGTGGAAACACATATTTTTCTGAAACACTATATCAGCATAATATCTATAAACAAAAATACATTTAATGAAAAAAAAAGCATATGTAGCTGTTTCGGGTGGAGTTGATTCTTCTGTGTCTTTATATTTATTAAAAGAGAAGGGTTTTTCTGTAGTGGGTGTTTTTATGATTCCATTTGTAGATGATGATGTATTGTGTAATTATCAAAAAGAACGGTCGGATGCAATACGAGTGTGTGCCAGGCTTGGGGTTCCATATAAAGAAATTAATACAAATACTCAATATAGAAATTTAGTTATTGAAGAATTTGTAAGTGAGTACAAAAAAGGAAGTATTCCAAATCCAGATATTTTGTGTAACAAACACATTAAATTTAAAATTTTTTTAAATTATGCTATTAAAGAAGGCGCTGATTACATTGCAACAGGACATTATGCACAAATAAAAAAAATAAAAGGAGTTTATAAACTGTTTGAAGCAAAAGATGAAAGCAAAGACCAAAGTTATTTTTTATGGGCCATAAATAAAAATATTTTAAATAAGATTATATTTCCAATAGGAAATATAAAAAAACACATGGTTAGAGATATTGCAAAAAAACAAAATCTTTTTACCTATCTAAAAAAAGATAGCCAGGGAATTTGTTTTGTAGGTAATATAAAGCTTGTCAATTTTTTATCAAAATATATTAAATTTAAACCAGGAGATGTTTTGTACAAAGGTTCTGTTATTTGTAAACATTTGGGAAGTTTTTTTTATACACCAGGACAAAGACATGGGTTTTCTGTAAATAACCAGAAAAATAAAGAAAAGCTATATGTAGTAGAAAAAGATATTGAAAAAAATACCATAACTGTAACAACAAAAAAAGGGATAGATGAATTTAAAAAAAGGATGATTAAAATTAAAGACGAAAATATATTATCAAACAATTTGAATAAAAGTGAGTTATATGTCCAATATCGGTATCATGGAGAGAAAATAAAAATAGAAAAAAAAGACAAAAATTTAATAACTTTAAAAGATCCTGTACTTGTTCCATCAGGACAATCAGCAGTTTTCTATACAAAAGATGGAGAGTGTGTGGGTGGTGGAGTAGTGATATAATTATATTATTATATGACTAATTTTGTTAAAAAAAGAGATGGTAGAATGGTAAAATTTAAACCAGAACTTTTGTGTAGATCTCTTGTTCGTTCAGGTGCAAAAGAAGATGTGGCTAAGAAAATTACAAATGAAATATCTAATAAAATTAAAGACTTAAAAACAACTGAAAATATATATAAGGAAGCTTTTGATAAATTGGAAAAAGTTTTTAAACCAGCTTCTATGAAATATTCTATAAAAAAATCTATTTTCAAATTTGGACCAACAGGATTTGTATTTGAAAAATTTGTTGCCGTTATTTTTCGGAGATTGGGTTATGAAGTAGAAACAAATGTACATATTGATGGTTGTTGTTCAAAGCACGAAGTAGATGTTTACGCTAAAAAAAAAGAAAGAATTGCTATGGAAATCAAATTCCACAATCGTATTTCTGGTAAGACTGATATTAAAACAGCTCTGTATGTATGGGCAAGGTTTCAAGATTTACAGTTTAAAAATAAAAAAAAATTGTTTAATAAAAAAAAGGTCGATACTGGCATATTGGTTACAAACACAAGATTTACTATAAGTGCAATTAATTATGCAAATTGTGTAGGTATGAAATTATTGTCGTGGAACACACCAAAAGAAAATAATTTATATGATATGATTAAAAAAGTTGAAGCACATCCAATAACATGTCTTCCGTCCGTCAGCAAAGCTGATATAAAGCGATTTTATCAGAAAGATATTATAGTCTGTTCTGATTTATTAAAATACAAACAAGATAAAAAGAAATTAGGTGTGTCGCCGTCTAAAGCAAACCAGTTGTTTGATGAAGCTGAAATGTTGTGTAAATAAGAAAAATGAAAACAAACGAAATAAGAAAAAAATTTTTAAATTTTCAAATAAAAAATAAACACAAAACAATACCATCCTCGTCCATTGTTCCTATAAATGACCCAACAACATTATTTGTTGGTTCTGGTATGCAACCATTGATTCCATATTTATTTGGAAAAGAACATCCATGTGGAAAAAGAATATCAAATTCTCAAAAGAGTTTTAGATCTGGAGATATTGAGGAAATAGGAGATAACAGGCACACAACTTTTTTTGAAATGCTTGGTAATTGGTCTTTTGGAGATTATTTTAAAAAAGAACAAATACAGAATTTTTTTACTTTTTTGACTTCTAAAGAAGAGGGAATAAATCTTGACCCAAAAAGATTATATGTAACAGTGTTTTCTGGTTCAGAAAAATATAACATACCAAAAGACTCAGAAAGTGTAGATATTTGGAAAAATTGTTTTTTATCAGCAGGAATAATAACCGACGTACAAGAGATTATTTCAGAGGAAAATGGAGATAAAGTGGGTATGGAAGATGGAAAACATATATTCTTTTATAATAGCGAAAAAAATTGGTGGAGTCGTTGTGGTACTCCAGAAACAATGCCGTCTGGGGAATTAGGTGGACCTGATTCTGAGGTTTTTTATGATTTCGGAAAAGAAAATACTGATAAGAATTATTATCATCTTAAACCACACCCAAATACAGAGTCTGGAAGATTTCTTGAAATTGGTAATTCTGTTTTTATGGAATATGTAAAAGAAAATAATTCTTTTAAAAAATTAAAAAATAAAAATGTGGATTTTGGAGGAGGACTTGAAAGACTAGCTATGGTTGCACAAAACAAAACGGATATATTTTTAATTGATATTTTTGAAAATGCAATTGAAGTGTTAGGTGGAATAAATATATATAAAAATAATTTAAAATCTTGTAGAATAATTTTAGATCATTTGCGAGCTTCTATTTTTATTATTTCAAGTGGGGTTTTACCTTCAAACACTGACAAAGGATATATTTTAAGAAGATTATTGAGACGGTTAATATATCATTTACAATACACTTTAAATAATTTTTCTATTTTACCAAAATTAGTTTTATCTTTAATATCTGAATATAAAAATACATACAAGGAATTAGATGGTAAAAATATTATAAAAATAATAGAAGAAGAGGCGAAAAAGTTTTTAGAGGTAATAGAGAAAGGGACATCTAAATTCGAAGATATGTATAATAAAAAAAGAGTAATAACAGCAAAAGATGCTTTTGAATTATTTACAACCTTTGGTTTTCCTTTTGATGTTACACAAGATCTTTCAGAAAAGAAAAAGTTCAAAATTGATAAAAATGAGTTTCTTTCATTGATGAAAAAACACAAAGAAATTTCAAAAAAAGGAATCACAGCAAAATTTAAAAGTGGTTTGTCTGGCGATGAAAGAGAGGTTGTTTGTTATCATACCGCCACTCATTTATTACACCAAGCCCTAAAGGATGTGTTAGGTAATAATGTAACCCAAAAAGGTAGTAATATAACAAAAGAAAGACTAAGGTTTGATTTTTCTTTTGATAGAAAATTAACAAATGAAGAAAAAATGGAAATTGAGGATTTGGTAAACAAAAAAATAAAAAATTCAATAAAAGTAGATTTTGTAAGTCTACCTTTGGATGAAGCAAAAAAAACCAAAGCATTGCATAATTTTGACGATAAATACCCAGATATAGTTACTGTATATAGTATTGGGGATTATAGTTGTGAATTTTGTTCTGGCCCACACGTAAAAAACACATCGGAGTTAGGTGTTTTTAAAATCAAAAAAGAAGAATCTATTTCTGCAGGAATTAGAAGAATAAAAGGGATACTCCTTTAATTACGTGCTATAATTTTTTTATGACTCAAAAAGATGAGAACTCACCAAGAAAACACTTATACTCAATAAGCAGTAAGAGAGTAAAAATTAATACTAATGATGATTATCGTAAACCCGAGAGCAAAGTTTTGTACAAAAGGTCTAAAAAGATTATAAAGCACAGGGATGATAATCAAAAGACACACCATAGAGATCAAAGTGATATTAAACAAAGAAATTTTATAAAAAACAGACACAATAATCGTATTTCAAAGAAAACAAATTTAAACCCACATAAACATAAATCAAGAGTACACAGTACAAATGATGATTCTGTGTATGGTCGTAATAATGAAAAAAGGATAGATAGAATACGAAGTAGAAAATCTAAATTTGTCTCAAGAAAAAATAAACACAAAAAAATTGTTTACAAAAGAATTTTTATGTTATTGTTTTTAGTAATTGGAGTAATTATACTGATAATAAGTACCATATTTACTTCAACTCTGGTTAAAGTTGAATCAGAACAACATCCTTTTGCTATATCTGGAACATTTAAAGCTGTACGTAGTCCACTTGTTGGCGAAGATATATCTTATACATTAAAAGGTCCGATATCAATAGATATAGAAAAAACCATAGAGGCAAAAAAACAAACAAGACAAATTACAAAAGCACAAGGAAAAGTTATTTTGCACAACACTCACCCAAAAGGTGAACCACTTGATTTAATAAATAGGACAAGACTAGTTTTTGAAAGTGAAGTAAATGAACTTGACCCAAGTGGAAAAGGAGATTGTAAATTAATCCGATGTTGGAGATTAAAAGGTCCGGAAACAATTCCTGGAGGAAAACAAAAAGGTGGTGAATTTGTTCCGGGAACAAAGGAGGTAACAGTGGTAGCAGATAAATCTGGTAAAAATTATAATGTTGATAAAATAAATTCAAGATTTATTATTCCAGGATTAAAAAATTACAAATCTTTTTCTGATACATATGCTAAATCATCAAGTGTCATTGTTGGTGGTTTTGAAGGAATAAAATATGTTGCAGAAGATGATGTTTATTTGGATGCTGAAAAATATTTAAAAACAGAAATACAAAATATATTGACAAAAGATTTGTATG
>JABAAK010000034.1 GCA_014238775.1 Candidatus Paceibacter sp.
CTAAAAAGTCAAGTATATAAAGTGTTACAATATATATTATTAATTAAATAAACTTTATTTAGTTAATTTGTTCTTTGATTTTAAATCATATCTGAGCAATTAACTTTGAAAAGTTTTTAAAAAACCATTATGAGTGATTCACTAATAATAGCATTTGCACTATCGTTGTGTATAATTCCAATTTATTTTGGAGTTAGGTCGTTTTTGAGAGGCGACCACAAATGTGTTGTAACACCTACAATGTTGTTAACAGATCTGTTAATTAAAAGCAAAGAAATATATGCTGACTTTAGAACAGTGAGCAGGACTGATGGGCTTTTTTGTTTCTGGACTGAAGAAAAGTTATGCAACATTAATTTAGATTTGTTGATAGATACAGCATTTGATTTGGTCAGTGATGTAATGAATAAGGGAGTCCTTTCAAAAAAAGCAAAGGAAAAATTAATTATCTTCTCACCAGAGATGATGTTTAGTGGGTTATTTGATCATGATAGAGTTTCTGAAGTAGTTGAATATGTTGATATGATTCGTGCCAGAATCAAACTTCAAAAAAAACTTGGAAAGGAATTCAAGATCAAAGTATTTTAGTTAGTTGATTTTCGATAGTTTTTTAAAACCACCCGTACGCAATAGCAACAAGGGTGGTTTTTTATAATGAATCCTAATTTAGGAAGTAATAGGCTAAAAAATACACACCATAAATATTTTTTCAGTCTATAATAGATTATATGTCTGATTGGGCCAAACAACGAAAACTAAATATACAAGTAAGTGTGGTTACTATTGTACTGGTTATAATTACATCCATAGCTTTTGTTGTACTCTATGACAGACCCTCTTGTACAGATGGGTTGCATAATCAAGGAGAAGAGGGTACTGATTGTGGGGGTCCTTGCAGCAGGGAGTGTGTTTTTGCCACTAGCAAACCCTCTATATTATGGGGAAGAGCTTTTCGTATATCCCCGACACTACATTCTGTAATTTATTATATAGAAAACAAAAACACCACACTAACAGCCAAAGATCTGCCTTACAGATTAAAGTTTTTTGACAAAAAAGGAGAATATATTGATGACTACAAAGGGGTTGTCAGTATATATCCAAGTTTTATAACACCAATTTTTATACCACACATAAAAACAGGTGCTAGGGATATAGAAACTACAAGCATTGAATTTACAAAAGAGCCGAATTGGCAGCCTGCACTAATAGAAGTGCCTCCACTTTTAACATTAAACCAAAGAATAGAATACCCAAAAAAAGGAGGTGCCAGAGGGCATGCAACAATAGTAAACGAAACCATTTCACCAGTAAATGATATTGATGTTTATGCTGTTGTTTTTGATCAAAGAGGAAACGCGGTTTCTGCGGCATCCACATATATACAAACATTAGAACCAAAAGAAAGAAGAGATGTTATATTTACTTGGGTCAACCAGATCAAGCCCACAGAATATATTTGTGATGCAAAGAGTGATTTGTTTTTGTTTACAAGTAACGGGACTGTAACACCGAAGATGATAGAAATAAAAAACCAACTAGATAGGGTGCTTGCGGATGTTACTGATATACAGTTTCTCTCAAAACCAAAAGATTTGTCTTGGGAAAATGTAATAATGGAATTACTCCCAAAGTTAGATAAAACAAAAAAACTATATTTTGCAATAGTAGAAGAAGATTCTGTTTTAACAGAAACTATTAAAGTAGCACAGTTATTAAATGATAATTACAATATATCTCCTATTGTTTTTGCAGATATTGATATAGCAGAATCTATCAAAAAAGTACTTAGCGATAAAGGAGTAAATAGTTTTGTTGAGTCAACAAATTTTGATGACATATCTATAAGAAAAATCACACAAGAGATAAAATATAAAAAGTGCAAAGGGGAGGCTACGAGCATAGAGGTTTTAACAGTACCAAATATCTAGGAAATGTTTATAAACACCACACGAAAAATAGACTTCCATTTTTTATTTTTAATATGCATACTGTTTTGCATTAGTTTGATTGTTTTGCACCCGGTTTTAGACACACTTTCTCCAGAGCTTTTTTATAAACAACTTGTGTTTGCTTTTATTTCTTTATTTTTGATTTTACTTTTATCTAGACTAAATCTTTCATTTTTGGGTGGGGGTTTTATACCAGTGTTGGGTTATGTTTTCTCTATTTTACTTTTAGCCTCATTGTTTTTGTTTGCACCACTTACATCTGGCACATATAGTTGGTTTAATTTTGGTGTAATAGGGTTTCAACCTGTTGAAGTAGCAAAACTTGCATTAATTATAGTCTTGGCAAAATATTTTGAAAATAGACATATATATATAAAACACTATAGATACATAATTTTATCTGGACTTATTTTTGTCGTGCCATTTTTTCTTACTTATTTACAACCTGACTTAGGGTCTGCAATATCACTTCTGTGTATATGGTTTGGTATGATTCTAGCTGCCGGAGTCTCTCCAAAACATATTATTATACTTATTTTATCTGGTGTGATTGTGTCTGCTATAGGGTGGCAGTTTTTAGCACCATATCAAAAAGACAGAATATATACTTTTCTTGATCCACTTTCTGATATTCAAAATACCGGGTACAACATAAACCAATCAAAAATAGCCATAGGGTCTGGGGGACTATTTGGTACTGGTATTGGGGATGGCACACAGTCCAGGCTTGGTTTTTTACCCACACACGAAACAGATTTTGTATTTGCGGCATTTGCAGAAGAGTGGGGTTTTGTTGGGGTGCTACTTCTGTTTTCTCTTTTTGGACTTTTTTTCTATAGAATGTACAAATTTGTAGAAAACAGCACAAATAATTTTATAAAACTTTTTACCACAGGGGTGATTATTTATTTTATGTCACATTTTGTCATACACATAGGCACAAATATAGGATTATTGCCGGTTACGGGAATAACCTTACCATTTTTAAGTTATGGTGGATCACATATTGTAATAGAAGGGATAATGATAGGGATGGTATTAGGTATGCAAAAAAATAACAACTATTAAAAGTTGTTTTTATTTAAATATAGCCCGGCATAACCGGACTATAGGTCTATAATACAGATTGTATTGTTTTCTTAGAAACCATATATTAAAGCTAATTCTTTTAGCCCCAATATAAGTATTGGAGTTAATATAATTACTAAAGACGCAACACAAATCCAAAAAAAGAAAAAACCATTGCATTCTTTGTTA
>JABAAK010000077.1 GCA_014238775.1 Candidatus Paceibacter sp.
CGATGGTTCAACGGACTAACTGAAATATTCAACATTTGGAGTTTATCACAGTCTGGCGTAGGTACTGTTATCGAGATTCATACGACAGTGCTTGGTAAAAAGCCGACTATGGAGGACTTGCACGATTACGCCACACTATACCAGAATTTGGCAGCATGGCAAAACGAGGCACGCAGTCGATGAGTGATCGTGGATTCCCAAATACGCCGTTTGGATTTCGTACAAAGCCAGTAGGCGGCAAGGTACAGACTGGACGCTTTGATGTACAGAGTATCAAAGTAGCCGTAAAACGTCTTGTCGAGAACGAGCCAAAGTTTACAGCCGCTGTGTTAAAGGATCTCCAAACGATGTTTTTGGCTGGAATAAAAGAAGTTGCGCCAAAAGATCAAGGCGATTACGCTAGGTCATGGCGTCTAGGACCAATACGTGGCAAAAAGGCATACATCATCACGCCTCAAGGTAAACTGTTTGCTTGGCTAGAGTTTACTGGCACTCGAGCTCACAGTATAGATGCCAAAGAGGGAGGACCAATGCTGCGCTTTGTGCTAGAGGATGGTACCGTTGTATTTACCTCTCACGTTGATCATCCTGGTACAGAGGCGCAGCCTCATGCACGGCCGTTAATGCGTGAGTTACTGCAGGCGGCTAGAGTCATAATAATGGCAAACTTGGACAAGTATGGCTCTGAATTTTTCAAATCCTCAAACTTGCCTCCAAAGCCCGATCCAAGCAAAGGTCCGCCAACAATGCGTAAAGCCAAAGTAAACAAGAGCGGACGTAAGCGTATCGGACGGAGAGGCGCAAGGGCTCGGACAAAGAAAGGCGGATCTGACAAAATTTATTAGTTTTGAGCGTGATGGTTTAACATGTCTGCGACCGCTGGTACAGTAAGAGGGGTTGCCGAGGTTGAGCTCAAATCCAACAATTTCAGTAAAGGTGCTAAAGAGGTAGAATCCTCAATCGGACGTATGGAGCGCAAGGTAAACTCTGCGTGGACCACAATGGGTGGCAATGCTGAAAATTCAGCAAACAAGGCACAGCAAGCAGGCTCCAAGACAAAGGCGGCATTTGTGCAAATGCAGCAAGGAGCCAACATTGCCACGCCAGCAATAAAACGTACGACAGAGCAGATCAATATGGCCAAACTAACAGCACTCGGTGCCGTCACAAGTGTCGTAGCATTTGGCGCATCTTTTGCTGGACTCTCGGCCTCGCTTGTTAATATTCCAAAGAGGATAACTGACGTGCAAAAGACAATGTTGGATCTCTCAAAGACCACGCTCTCGCTAGACAGAGAGGCAGATAACTTACGCAAGCAAGAGGTACTATATGCGCAGGCTATGGAGGATGGCACAAAGTCAACGGCCGAGCTCATGGACATGCAAAAGCAGTTGGTCTTTGTGCGCCGTAACATGGATGATATCGCCGTAGACTTGATAATTAAAGAGGAGGAGCTCATACAAAAGCAAGACGAGTTAAATCACTCGTACCTTTTGACTGGCTCTGCTGTGGCCATGACCGTGTTATCTGGCGGCTCGGCAATAGTGCTCACGTTAGCGACAATGGCGACATCGGCTGGTATTACTACTGGAGAGTTTGTAAAGTTACGAGTTGCGACAATAGCAAACAGTAGAGCGCTTGCGTTCATGCGTCCAAACATTGGACGTGCGCGTACAGAGCTCACACTATTGAGAGGCACTCTCTTGACAAGCGGTACCGCGTTCTCTGCCGTTACTGGCAAAGTCTCTTTGTTTAATTTGAGTCTCAAGACTCTCGGACACGGATTTAAAGCGCTGTACTTTGCGATGGGACCTCCAGGTATAGCACTCGTGGCAATTACGACCGCCTTGCAGGCGTTTGAGGAGAATTGGGGCGGATTCAGAGACGCGTTAAGTTGGCTGACACGTACAGAATTACCGAGCTTTTCAGAGGCACTAGAGGATACTGCTGGCAAGTCACGGCGACTCAATGATGAGCTCCAGGCAATAGGTGATCAGTTTGGCTTGTCAGCATCACAAGTGTACGAGCTCAAGGAAATGACAAAACTGTACAATGAGGAGCTTGACAAACAGCTCGAGGCTCAAGCAGCCATCGACCTGGATAAATTCGCAAAGGCCAACAATTTCAGCGCCGAGGAGACACGCAACTTTACAGAGGCGATAAAAGAGATGGCAGCCGAGAATGATCGGCTCAAAGATTCGGTGGACGAGACTGGCGAGAGTATCGGCGGACTTGGCGATGCGATGGGATCAGCGGCTCCAAATGCGAGAAGTTTAGCGTCCGAGATGACTGGCGCAGTAACGGCAATGTCTGGCGGCGCTGCAGCAGCCACTGGCATGCACGATGCGATAAAGACAATGTATGCTGATCTAGAGGGGGCTAGCTCGTTACAACTTGACGTTGATATGACAATGCTGACAGATTCACTAGAGCATGTGAGTCATAACTTTGAGGCGTATACTGGACAATGGAACCTCGCACTTGACGGCATGAAACCTCACATATTATCGACACGCGAGACATTCAATACATCCTGGGGCGATGGTGCGTTTGTTAAACACATACAAGCATTGAGAAAATACGGCCGTATATCAGAGGAGGTCTTTAGCGAGATTAATGCA
>JABAAK010000083.1 GCA_014238775.1 Candidatus Paceibacter sp.
AGCAAAGCAAAGATTTTGAAAACACGGGCAATGTCTTAATCAAAGGAGACAATCTGGATGCTTTAAAACTACTGCAAAAAAATTATTTTGAGCGAGTGAAAATGATTTATATTGACCCGCCCTACAACACCCAAAACGACGGGTTTATCTACCGTGATAATTTCACCAAAACACAAGAAGAAATTTTAGAAGAGCTAGGCTACGACAAAGAACAAAAAGAATACATCAAAAACATTGCGGGAGCAAAAACCCACAGTGGTTGGCTCAGTTTTATCTATCCGAGACTACTTTTGGCAAGAGAGCTATTGCGGGACGACGGAGTGATTTTTATTAGCATTGACGACAACGAACAAGCAAACCTAAAACTACTCTGCGATGAAGTTTTTGGCGAAATTAATGTTGATATTATAATTTGGCGTAAGAGTGGTGATGGAAGAGATGGAAAAATGAAAAATACAACTACTTTTAGAAAAGACCACGAATATATAATTGTTTGTTATAAACAAGAAAAAAAATTAAATAAAATACTAGAAAAACCTGAGTTTAAAAGTGAACCACAAAATCCTGATAATGATAAAAGAGGTTCTTGGTTATCTGGTAGTATATCTAGAGCTGATTATGATTCAAATCCTGAACATCAATTTTTTTATACTGTTATAAGTCCAGCAAGAAAAGAAATTAGTAGACAATTTGAAATTTCGAAACAAGAATTTGATATTCTCAATAAAGATAATCGTATATCTTGGGGTAAAAAAGGTGATTCTATACCTAGACTGAAAATATTTTGTAATGAAACAAGAAGGATAACACCTTATTCTGTATTTTTAGCAAAAGGAACTACCACAGAAGGAACAAAAGAAGCTAATGAAATATTACAAATTGATTGTAAAAGTATAAGACCAAAACCTACTCAATTAATAAAAACTATTTCTCAATTAGCAACAAACAAGGACGATATTATCCTAGATTTTTTTGCTGGTAGTGGGACTACTGGAGAGGCGGTTATGAAACTCAACGCAGAAGACGGAGGCAACCGCAAATATGTTTTAGTGCAACTGGACGAACCCATAAAAGAAAAGAACAACAAAGAAGCTTACGATTTTGTCAAAAACGAGCTCAAAAAAGAGCCTACCATTTTTGAAATAGCAGCCGAAAGACTCCGCAGGGCTGGAGCCAAAATAGAGCAGACACAACAAGAAAAACCCCAAGAACTAGAACAAGAGAAATCCACACTAGATACTGGTTTTAAAATTTTTGCACTAGCCAAAGATAAAAACAACGAAATTCACCGCATCAAGCACAGCGAACAAAAACAGCTATCCACAGAATTAACCAACAGTACAATCCAAAACGAGACTCTGCTTTATAATATGTTACTAGGGGCTGGCATTACCTTCCAAGAAAAAATCCACTGCCTAATCAAAAACACCTGCTACCAAGCAAAAGAACATCTTTTTATTTTGCAACAATTTAGCTTGGGTAAAAAGAACGAAGCAAGCAAAGAAAACGAAGCAATACTAGAAAAAGCCTCAG
>JABAAK010000035.1 GCA_014238775.1 Candidatus Paceibacter sp.
CATTGGAGAGATGGCTGAGTGGTCGAAAGCGCTCCCCTGCTAAGGGAGTAAGGGGCTTTAAACTCCTTCGAGGGTTCAAATCCCTCTCTCTCCGCAGAATAAAAACTAACGTTATTATTACTCTAACTCTGTTTCCCTAAATACAAAAAATAGATTTTACTTTTTAAAATTGCATGTTTGTTGCAAAAGCAACAAGTGTTATGTCAGTAGCTCCAGCAATTTCCAAAATTTTTTTTGCTTCGTTTAATGTTGCACCTGTTGTTTTGATATCATCTATTATTATATATTTTGTATTTTTTGCTATTGCTTCTGGGTAAAAAACAGATAGGGCACCAGATACATTTTTAAGTCTTTCGTTCTTTTTTAATTTTGATTGTCTCTTTATATTTTTATTCCAATACAAAAGTTTATAATTAATTTTATATATATCAATATCTAGAGATTTTTTTTCAACATATTTCAATATTAGTTTTATATGATCATATTCTTCTGTATCTCTTCTATTTTTGTTTATAGGTATTCCAGATATAACTATGTTTTTCTTTTGCATTTCTTGCACACTTAAAGCAATTTCTTGAATAACCCCAAAAAGACAATCCGCTATAATTTCCATAGCTTTTTTATTTTTATAATATTTGGCTTGTTTTATTAATGTTTTTATTACAGATTCTGAATAATCACATATTATATAAACCTCATCTCTCTTTTTTATGTCCATTTTTTTATAAATTTCATATTTGTCAAGCCCATCTATAATTTTCTGGTGATCATATTTTGGAAAAAGAATATCAACAATTTTTATTAAAAATTTAAACATATTGATTATATTAAAACACAAATCTTTTCAATTCAGTAAATTTGATATTATAATAATATTAATAATAAAAATGGGTTTTTTTAGTAAAATATTAAAAGGTAAATCAGGAAGTGTCATTGGCATAGACATAGGTTCCTCTGTTTTAAAAATTGTACAAATAAAAAAAAACAAAGGCAGTGCTGTTCTTGAAACATACGGAGCATTAAAACTTGGGATGCATGCAAACAAAGAACTTGGACGTTCTGTTGTTTTAACAGAAGAGGCTTCGATAAAAGCATTGACCATATTAAGAGAAGCAATAAATTCAGATGCCACTACCGCTGGTTTTTCTATACCATTTCGTTCAAGTTTTATACATTTAATAGATGTTCCGGCAGTCTCTGACCAAAAGCTTGCACAAATTATTCCATTTGAAGTTAGAAAATATATTTCCATACCAATAGAAGAGATTTCATTAGATTGGTCTGTTGTTCCGGATATTTTAATAGAAAACGAAAACTCCTTTGATGACTCATCAGAAATAGGAAACATACAACCAAAGAAAAGAAAAGTATTATTTGTGGCTACTCACAATAAAGAAATAAAAAAATATAAAAAAATTGCAAAAGGATTAAGAGTAGAAACTAAATTTTTTGAAAGTGAAACTACAAGCACATGGAGATCAATAACCACTACCAACAGAACTCCAATACTAATAATTGATATCGGAGCAAACAGCACAAAATTTTATGTAATGGAACACGGAGTTATTTTGCGTTCCTTAACCATAAGACAGGGAGGAGAGACGTTAACGCAGATTATTTCCCATGAAAAAGATATAAATTTTGAAAAAGCAGAACAGGTAAAAATAGAATTCGGACTTGGAATTAAATCAGAATCAACACTAAAAGCAATGAAAAATGTTTTGGTAGAAATTTTTACAGAGGC
>JABAAK010000036.1 GCA_014238775.1 Candidatus Paceibacter sp.
ACTTAAAAAATATAAGTGTATCCATACCTCGTGGAGAAATGACTGTAATTACAGGATTATCTGGGTCAGGAAAATCTTCTCTTGCTTTTGATACCATATTTGCAGAAGGACAAAGAAGATATATAGAATCACTGTCAGCTTATGCAAGACAGTTTTTAAGACAAATGCAAAAGCCTGTTGTTGATGAGATAACCGGTCTTTCTCCTGCAATTTCAATTGACCAAAAAAGTCGTTCGAATAACCCAAGATCTACTGTGGCAACAATAACTGAAATTTATGACTATTTGAGAGTTTTATTCTCTCGTGTCGGCCAAGTTGTATGTGTAAAATGTGGTAGAGATATATGTAAACATTCAAAAGAAGAGATAACAGCAAGTATTATAGAATCACTAAAAAAAAATAAATATTTAACAGAAAACACAAAAATAAAGGGAATTACTTTAAATAAAAGAAAAATAAAAATATATTCACCACTTGTTTTAGGTAGAAAAGGTGAATATTATCAATTGCTATATGATATGTTAAGTAAAGGTTATGAGACAGTAAAAGTAGATGGAAAAGTTCACAGTCTAAGAAATAAAATTGCACTTACAAAAACTAAAAAACATAATATAGATGTACTCGTTGATGAATTTTATATTTCTGAATATAAAAAGGATAAAAAGGTTTTTGTTGATAGATTGCTTGAAGCGGTAGAAAGAGCTTTAGACGAGTCGTTAGGATTGGTAAGTGTAGAATATCCAGATGGGGCTGTTAATCTAATATCTTCAAAATTCTTTTGTCCATATGACGGTTTTTCTTTCCCAGAGGTTGAACCGAGATTGTTTTCATTTAATTCTCCATACGGTGCGTGTACAGAATGCAATGGACTTGGTGTTTTAGATGTCTTTTTTGGTGATATTTGTCCTGTTTGTAATGGAAGTAGACTACGAAATGAACCATTGCATGTTTTTATTTCAAATGAGAAAACAAAACAAAGAAAAAATATCATAGATGTAATTTCTATGAATATTAAAGACTGTTTGAATTTTTTTGCCAATCTTTCACTTACAGACAACGAAAAAGAAGTTGCAAAAGATTTGATAAAAGAGATTACAAACAGATTATACTTTATGCTTGATGTAGGACTTGAATATTTGACACTAGATAGGCGTGCAAACACACTTTCTGGTGGTGAGGCCCAAAGGATAAGACTGGCTTCTCAACTTGGATCTGGGCTTGTTGGTGCATTATATGTTTTAGACGAGCCTACTATTGGACTACATCAACGGGATAATTTAAAACTAATAAACACCTTATTTAAACTCAAATCATTAGGAAATACAATTATTGTCGTTGAACACGACGAAGATACTATTTTTTCTTCCGATTATATAGTAGATATAGGGCCAGGAGCTGGTGTTCATGGTGGAGAAGTGGTGTGTGCTGATTTCTTGGAAACTTTGTTAACTAAAAAAAATAACACAAATAACTCACTTACATTGTCTTATCTTAGGGGGGAGACAAAAATAAAAATACCAAAAAAAAGGAGAGATACAAAAATAGGAAGGTTAAAATTTAAGGATATAAAAATAAATAATATAAACGGAATAGATGCTGAAATACCTCTAGGGAAGTTTTTAAGCATTACCGGAGTTTCGGGGTCTGGTAAATCAACACTTCTTTATGATGTTTTATATAAAAACTTAAGAGATAAAATAGACAGACATTATAAAACAATTAAAAACACAAATGTAAGTTCTTTTGAAGGGTATGAAAATCTTGGAAGAGTTGTTTTGATAGATCAATCGCCAATCGGAAGAACACCAAGATCTACCCCAATTACATATGTTGGTGCTTTTATACACATCAGAAATCTTTTTGCAAATTTGGAAGAAACAAGATATAGAGGGTGGAAAGCAGGTAGATTTTCTTTTAACGTAGCTGGTGGTAGGTGCGATCAGTGTGAAGGGAACGGAACGATTGCAGTTGAGATGCATTTTTTACCGACTGTACATATAACATGTGACTTGTGTAGAGGCAAAAGATATAACAAAGAGGTTTTAGGAATTAAATATAAGAAAAAAAATATATATGACGTTTTGTCTATGTCTGTTGAAGATGCTGTAAAATTTTTTAAAGATATACCAAATATATATGATCGTATCAAAACATTAGAAGATGTTGGTCTTGGATATTTAACATTAGGACAACCGTCAACAACATTATCTGGAGGGGAGGCTCAAAGAGTGAAAATTTCATCAGAGCTTTATAGAAAAAACACAACAAAAACTATATATTTATTAGATGAGCCAACTGTAGGACTTCATTATGAAGATGTGTATAAATTAATAGAGATCTTAAACAAACTTGTTGATAGACAAAACACAGTGATTGTTATCGAGCATAACATGGATATTATAAAATCCTCTGATTACTTAATAGACATGGGGCCTGAGGGAGGTAGTGGTGGAGGTAATATTGTATGCTCTGGAACACCAGAGCAGGTGGCAGAGAATAAAGTTTCTCATACTGCTAAATTTATTAAAAAAATATTAAAAGATAAAAAAAATATATAATATTAGTAATGGAAACACTTATAATAACAATTTTGTTATCTGTATTGCAAGGATTTTTTGAATTTATTCCAATTAGTTCGTCTGGACAAATAGCTTTGGTTGGTAATTTATTATCATTTGAGTATCTAAACAATCTAACTTTTTATGCGGTTGTTCATTTTGGGTCACTTGTTGCTGTTATATGGTGGACAAGAGGTTTGTTGATTAAAATTATAAACTCTAAGTATGTATATATAAAAGATACACCAGCATTGCCTACAGGAATCAAATTGGTTTGTTTAATAGTTATAGCAACAATCCCATTATTTTTTCTTCTTCCAATCAGAAGTATAGTAGAAACAACTCTTACAAACACAGATTTTATAGCAAGTATGCTTATTCTAAATGGTTTTATACTTTTATTAATACATTGTAAGTGTAAAAAAATTAAAACAGACAAAATGTTTGGTAAGACAAATGCTCTTGTTACAGGTATAAGTCAAACTCTTGCAATTTTGCCAGGAATTTCTAGAATGTCTACAACAACAGTTTCTACTTTACTAATGGGATTTGATAAAAAAACGGCAATACAATTTTCTTTACTTTTATCAATTCCAACTTTGTTTGGAGCTGGTGTAATTGCTGTGGTTGATAGTGTAATCTTTAATGAAATTGATATTATTATTTTAATAACTGCGTTTACTGCATCACTTTTTTCTAGTTTGGTATCTATATGGGTCTTAGAAAAAAGTTTAAACAAAATCGGAATGAATGTTTTTGCCATATTGTCTTTTACAATCGCACTGTTGGCATTATTTTTTGTATGAAAAAAGCAGACTTAAAAAAATATAAATTATCAGATAGTCCTGGTATATATATGTTTTTTGGGAAAGAAAAAAAAATATTATATATTGGCAGGGCAACATCACTAAAAGACCGTGTAAAAAGTTATTTTTCAAGGAATTTAATAAAAGAAAGAGGCCCATTAATATCGGAGGCTGTAAATAAAACTATAAAATTAGAAACAACAAAAACAAAAACTCTTCTGGACGCAATAGTTTTGGAGGCATATTTAATAAAAAAACATAAACCAATATACAATTCAAAAGAAAAGGACAACAAGAGTTTCTCGTTTATTATTATAACAAATGAAAACTTTCCAAAAATTTTATCTATAAGAGGAAGAGAAATAGGAAAAAAAATAAAAAAATCTGAAATTTCTTACCAATTCGGACCGTTTACAAATAATAATATTTTAAAAGAAATCTTAAAAATTGTAAGAAGGATTTTTCCATTTAGAGATAAGTGTAAAATATACGGAATAAATAAAAAGAATAAACTTTGTTTTAACGGAGAGCTTGGATTATGCCCTGGAACTTGCACAGGAAAAGTAACAAAAAAGGCGTATCAAAAAACTGTAAAAGAAATAATTATGTTTTTTGAAGGAAAAAGAGAAAAATTAATTGAAAAATTACACAAAGAAATGAATAAATGTGCAGAGAAAGAATATTTTGAACAAGCTCATGAATTAAAAAATAAAATTTATTCATTAGAACACATCAGTGATGTTGCTTTGATTAAAAAACGATTAGTTGAAGGAGCAAGATCATTTTTTAGAATAGAAGGGTACGATGTGTCACATACTTTTGGTAAAAATGCCGTTGGTGTTATGGTTGTATTTGAAGATGGTATGATAAAAAAAAGTGAGTACAGGGTTTTTAATATTAAAACAGCAAAGGGTGGAGATGATCTTGCTGCACTAAAGGAGGTCTTGAAAAGGAGATTATCCCACACAGAATGGCAATATCCAAATTTAATAGTTGTTGATGGAGGTAAAACACATATAAAAACAGCAAAAAGTGTAATGAAAAAAGAAGGTTATTCTATTCCAATTGTGTCAGTCGTAAAAGACATAAAACACAGTGCTCGTGAAATACTTGGAAGTAAACTGTTTGGGGATTTAGAAGATAATATATTATCAGTAAATACCGAATCTCATAGATTTTCTTTAGCAAGTCATAAAAAGAAGAATAGTAAATTAATATCTTAATCTGGTTGTGGTATAATTCATTAATAAAAAGCATGACATTTTTAATTAGAACCAAAAGGAAGAATATTACACAAATCGGTATAAAAAAACTTTTTTAAATAAAAATGATCATTTTCTTAATATCGCTTATTATATTTATTTTAATTGGATCTGCATTTTTCTCATTAGCAGAGAGTTCGTTGTTTGCAATCTCTGATATCCGAATTGCAACAAATGTTAAAAACAATGTTACAGGTGCAAAAAATTTATTATGGTTGAAAAAAAATATTGATAAGAC
>JABAAK010000037.1 GCA_014238775.1 Candidatus Paceibacter sp.
ATATGCTTACAAAAGAAGAAAAAAATGATTGCATAAAAAAAGCTTGCAAAACTAAAGATGACACAGGTTCGTCTGAGGTGCAAGGGACCCTTTTAACTAAACAAATACAAAAACTGAACGACCATTTAAAAATACACAAAAAAGACAAACACTCTCACAGAGGACTTATCAAACTTTTATCAAACCGTAAAAAATTTTTAACTCATTCTAAAAAAACAAACAAAGATAACTATCAAAAGTTATTAGAAATCAACTCTCTTCGAAAGTAAACATTTTTATAAATTTAACAAAATAAATCGTGACAATAATAAAACATAAAAACCAAAAAGTTGGTGTGTTTATAGACACACAAAACCTATACCATAGCGCAAAAAACCTTTATGGCTCAAAAGTAAATTTTACAAAACTGCTGTCTGAAATAGTTTCAGACAGAATTTTAATCATGGCTATCGCTTATGTGATAAAAACAGAAACAAAAGAAGAGTCTAATTTTTTTGACGCCCTTGTGAAATCTGGAATAGAAACAAAAATAAAAGATTTACAAACTTTTTCAAGTGGCGCAAAAAAAGGAGATTGGGATGTCGGTATGGCAGTAGACGCAATAGGACTCGCTTCTAAGATAGATGTAGCGGTATTTGCCACAGGTGACGGAGACTTAATACCAGTAGTTGAATATTTGAAGTTTACTGGTTGTCAGGTAGAGATTGCAACCTTTAAACAATCTTGTTCGTCAAATTTGATACATACCGCAGATGATTTCTTAGATTTATCTATGGAAAAAAGAAAATTTTTAATTAAATAATATGGAAGAAAAAAAATATTCAATAGACATAGATGGAACAACTATAGATGTTTTGTTTTCTGATTTAGCAACAAACGCAAACGGATCTGTGATAATTTCTGCTGGTGAAACAAAGATACTGGTTACCGCTTGTATGTCAAACTCAGACTCTCATCTTCCTTATTTCCCTTTGACAGTTGACTTTGAAGAAAAATTTTATTCTGTTGGACTTATACTAGGTTCTCGTTTTATGCGGAGAGAGGGAAGGCCTTCACTGAATGCAACACTAACATCTCGTATGACAGACAGAACCATCAGACCATTTTTCCCAGACGGCTTCAAAAGAGAAACACATGTTGTTGTTACTTGTTTGTCTCTTGGAGAGTTTGATACAGATTTTTTATCTATACTTGGTGCGTCTATTGTGTTATCTGTCTCAGACATTCCTTTTGATGGTCCTGTGTCTCCTGTATCTCTTGCTTTGGAGAACGATTCTTTTACATATCAAAAAATAAAAGAAGGAGCAACAAAATTTATGATTTGTGGTACAGAAAACGGAATAACCATGATTGAACAAGAAGGTGTGATTGATGAAACACAGTTTACTTCCTGTATTGAAAAGTCTAAAGAAATAATACAAAAACTTCAGAATTTTCAAAAAGAAATAATAACAGACCAGGGAAAGAAAAAAATTTCTGTTGACCAAACAGAAACAAAAGAAGAGATAAAAAGGTTGTTTGAACAAGAAATAGAAAAAAAACTTGCAGGTGTTATGGGTACAGACAAATCTGTGTACGATGTAAAAGAAGAGTGGGAAAATCTTATAAAAGAAAAACTTGATGCGGTTGATTTAGATCAAGCGAAAGATTATTTTGAACAAGAAGCAGAAACACTTATACACAAAAACGCTGTTTTAGATGGTGTTAGAGCAGATGGAAGATCGTTAGAACAAATCAGGTCTTTAAAAGCAAAAGCAGGTGGCTTATCCAAAAGTATTCACGGAACTGGTGTTTTTTACAGAGGAGACACACATGTTTTTAGTGCTCTTACTTTGGGTGGTCCTGGAGATGCTTTACTTTTAAACACACCAGAATCACCAGAAAAAGAACAATATTTTATGCACCATTATAACTTTCCCCCGTTTGCTGCTGGAGAACCGGGTAGAATTACAGGTCCGAACAGAAGAATGCTTGGTCATGGTGCATTGGCAGAAAAAGCAATATCAAAAATACTTCCAAATAAAGAAACTTTTCCATATACAATAAGGATTGTATCGGAATGTTTTTCATCAAACGGTTCTACCTCTATGGCTTCTGTATGTGCGTCATCTTTATCTTTAATGGATGGTGGGGTACCTATAAAAGAACATGTTGCTGGTATTGCCATGGGAGTTATGATGTATGAAAACAAATACACAGTTCTAACAGATATACAAGGTCCAGAAGATCATTATGGTGGTATGGATTTAAAAGTTGCCGGCACACAGGATAAAATTACTGCAATGCAAATGGATACAAAATTCAAAAGTGTTCCGTATAGCGTGATAAACGAAGCAGTAGAAAAAGCAAAAATTGCTAGAGTAAAAATAATAGAAACACTAAATACAGAAATTTCTGCTCCTAGGACAGAAATGTCTAAAAAAGCTCCAAACATACTCAAAATGAAAATAAATCCGAGCATGATTGGTAAAGTTATAGGCTCAGGTGGAGAAAACATAAAAAAGACACAAGAAATTTCTGGTGTTTCCGATATAAATATAGAAGACGATGGATCTATTTTTATTGCAGGTACTTCAGATCAGACAGTGATTGCAAAAAAAATGATAGACGAGATTACAAGAGAATTTTCTGAGGGGGAGACTTTTGAAGGAACAGTTACTTCCATAAAAGATTTTGGGGCGTTTGTTAAATTTTTTGGAGAAAAAGAAGGTCTTGTACACATATCTGAATTAAGTCCAGAGCGAGTGGAAAATATCGAAAAAATATTAAAAATAGGAGACAAAGTTCCTGTTGTTATAAAAGCAGTAAATAAAGATGGAAAAATATCTCTTTCTGTCAAAGACAGAGACCCAAAGTTTTTTTTATAATGCTAAAATGGTCGTATGGAAAAAGACCAAAAAAATGAAAACAATACAGAGAAACAACAAAACGATGACATACCTTTAGGTTCATTAAGTGGTATTAGAACTTTTGGTAATGATAAAAAAGCTTTAGAAAATGAAGGCAAACCATCTGTAGTGAAAAAAAAGGCAAAAGAAATTCAAAGGAAACAAGTTAAGGCAAAAGAAATATTGGTAGAAGGGAAAAAACTAAAAGAGGAAGAAATTAAATTATTAAAAGAAATAAAAGAAATAAAAGAAATAAAAACAAAAAAGCCATATAATTTAATAGAAAAAAAAAGTACGAAAGGAATAAAAGAAAATAGTGTAAATACTTTTGTAAAAGAAAGAATTAATACCTCTATTAAAAAAGATTCTAACCAAAAGGATATAATAAAACAAACAAATACAGTAAAGGCTGCTAAATTAGAACAGGCTTGGAAAAATTTTTCTTCTAGAAGAGAGATGTGGTTAGAAAAGGGGATAAAAGCAAGTGATATAAGGGATTTTCAAAAAGAATATTCAAAAAAAAATGTTTTAAAAAAAATTTTATTATACGCCTCAATTATTTTCTTTTTGGTCGGTGGTTTTTTTATAACATCTAGTTATCTTTTTTATACAAAAATAATTGTAGAGGAAAAAAAAGTAGAAGAAAAAGCGGTGGCTCGTTTTAGTGCCGAAAAAACTATAAGTGTAAATATTTCATCAAACATAGAACCTCTTAGGAAGGTTATAAATTCGGATCAAAAATTAGACTTGCTTACAGAGATAGTCCCATACAAAATAATAAACGAACAGCCAGAAGGAGTTGATATAATAAATCTTTTAAAACTGTTTAACACAAATATTCCAACAGCATTGTTGTCTTCTTTGTCTGGACAATCATTTATAGGTACTTTCCCAACAAAAAAAGAAAATGGTTTTGTGCTTGTTTTGTATTTAAAAAACAATGGTTTTGCAACAGCACAGTCTGGTGTTTTTGCTTGGGAAAGAATACTTGTTAATGATATGCAAAAAATATTTTCAGATTTATATGTCGGTGATTTAAATGAATTTGAAAACATAGATTTTTATACAAGTATTATAGACAACCAAAACACTAGAATATTGGAGGACATTGATAAAAATATAAGGCTGTTATACTCCATAGTAAACACAAAGGCTCTTATTATAGCCACAAACAGAGATATATTTGTTGAAATATTAAACAGAGCCAGGGCTACTGCTCAAAAATAATCACATATGATAATATATAAGAGTATGGAAAAAGCAAATATTGAAAAATTTAAAAAAAAATTAGCTGAAGAAGAAAAAAATATTCTGGCTGAATTGACAAATATGGCAGCGCAAGACCCAACAGACAAAAACAACTGGGTTCCAAAAATTGATATTGATGCAGAAGGTATGTCAGGAGAGGGTGAGGATGCTATGCAAACAATAACTTATGTAAAAAGGATTGGGTTAGTAGCACAACTAGAGACAAGATATAACAATATTAAAAAAGCACTACAAAGGATTAAAGACGGAACCTATGGTGTATGTTTAATCTCTGGCAAAAAAATTGAATTAGATCGCCTAAATGCAAACACAGCCGCTAAAACTTGTAAAAAGCACATAGACGAAGAGGTTGATGTCATATAAACAAACCCCTATAAATCTAAGTAAGGAAGGAAAAAAGAATTTTGCAAGAGTTATCACAGCACAACCTTTTGGTTTATCTGGAGAAAAAATAACAGTTGAGGTAGATATATCTAAGGGGATTTACTCTTTTATTATTATAGGTTTAGCAGACAAGTCTGTAGAAGAATCCAGAGACAGAGTAACATCTGCAATAAAACACTCGGGTTTTCCTTCTCCTAAAAGCAAAAACCAAAAAATAATAATATCACTTGCTCCAGCAGATATCAAAAAAGAAGGCTCTTTGTTTGATGTTGCTGTTGCGGTTTGTTATTTACGGGCATCTGGAGTTATCACAAATAATCTTGATGATAAAATTTTTATTGGAGAACTTTCACTTGATGGACAAATAAAGCCAATAAAAGGTCTTTTGTGTATATTAAAATACCTAAAAACCACAGGGATATCTGAGGTATATATACCCTCACAGAACACAAAAGAGGCAAATATAATAGAAGGGATCTCTATATATCCTGTGAGCTCACTTTCACAACTTGTTTCTCACCTAAATGGTGAAAATGTTTTAGAAAAAAACATACCGTCGACTGATTACCTAAAAAATGACACCTACTCAAATGATGTTTTGTTTGAAGATATTAAAGGACAAGATTTTGTAAAAAGAGCGTTAGTTGTTGCTGCTGCGGGCGGTCATAACATAGTACTTTATGGTCCTCCTGGAACAGGAAAAACCTTACTTGCAAAAGCACTAAGATCTGTACTTCCAGCTCTTACAAAGGAAGAAATAATAGAAACAACCTCTATATATTCTGTTTCCGGTGAACTAGCATCTTTCTCTCCTGTTATTTTTCCACCTTTTCGATCTCCACATCACACAGCCTCTTATGTATCTGTGGTTGGTGGAGGACAAGGTAAAATTAAACCTGGGGAAATTTCTTTAGCTCATAACGGAGTTTTGTTTTTAGACGAGTTCCCAGAATTTGACAGAAGAGTTATAGAATCACTTCGTGAGCCACTTGAAGAACATAAAATAACAATCTCTCGTTCGGGTGGGTCTGTATCTTATCCTTGTTCTGTTGTGTTGGTTGCTGCACTAAACCCGTGCCCTTGTGGTAAAAAAGGAAGTGATGAAGAATGTGTTTGTCTTCCAAGTTCGTTAGTAAATTACCAAAAGAAACTTACCGGTCCTATAATGGACAGGATAGATATGTGGGTATATGTAGATAAAGTAAATTACAAAACATTAGATCAAAAAAACAGAGAAGGTGTTCAAACAAAAAAAGCAAGGGAGGAAATAAAAATTGCAAAAGAAATACAGCAAAAAAGATTTGAGACAGAAAAAATAAACAAAAATGCAGAAATGTCTGCAAGAGACATAGATAAACACATTGTGTTGAAAGAAGAAGAAAGAGATATATTACACACAGCATCACAAAACCTTTCTTTATCTCCAAGAGGATATCACAGAATATTAAAATGTGCGCGAACAATAGCAGATGTTTCTGGTTCTAAAGAAATACTAAAAGAACACATATTAGAAGCAATCCAGTACAAAGAAAACAAGTTTACTTAAATTATAAAATTTGTTAAGGATCTGGTTCTGTATAATATTTACAATTTAAAACAAAAATTTATTATGAAAAACAATATCAGTCGAAATAGCACAGCGCTTGTTTGCATGATAATTCA
>JABAAK010000109.1 GCA_014238775.1 Candidatus Paceibacter sp.
CGCCTTCAATTTTAGGATCAACAACCCACTCTGGAAATTCTTCCAGACCAGCACCTGTTTTTACTTCAGGTTCTTTTTTACCACCACAAGCAGTAAGGATTCCTATTAAAAATAGGAAAATTAGATATTTTTTCATAATTTAATATATGTAAGTTATAATAATAACTACTTTTATATATTTTTTTAATAATATTGTCAACAAAAAGAAAAAATTATACGATTTAGGTAATAAAATCAAAAAATTGTCAAGAAAAAAAGAAAGTCATCCATGAGACTAGACTGCAGCTTTCCAAAAATATATTTGATTTTAATCGCTCCGTAAGAGCTTTATGGGGAGGATTTTACCCGAGCCTAGCGGATCAGGACTTGGGAGGAAAAATGAACTAAAAAGTATAGTTTAAATCTATATAAAAAACTTATATTTTAGAAATATACGTTATATACAAAAGCAAAAACTCCAAATGGAGGTATCTCGAATTCTCCCCTATAAGGACCGTGAGCATTAGGGTTATTTGATAGTCCACTCCCACTGATAATACTAAATGTCCCACTTCCTTTCGCAGAACCTAGATGGCGAGTGTAACTCAATTCTATGTTATGTCCTGCATAACCTTTTCCATCATATCCCCAATGCCACCCAATCCTAACAACGGGAAAGGATCCGGAAATTTCTATTTCATCATCTAGATAAATTACATCAGATCCTCTATACCAATACGCCAAACATGGATCATTTTCTCTTACCCTTTGCCGAGAATTACAATCTGATAAAGCTAAACTGGCATTAAAGGATTTATAACCGCCGCCAATAAAAAATAGATGGTGTTCGCTATTGTTTATATTAACGAAATAATCAAAAATAAAGGTATAATCGGTACTTGTTAAATTAGTGTAATCATGATTACCGTCTTGTTCAATACCTCCCGTATAACCTCCTCCTACAAAATCAAATGAAAAATAAGTACGAGTTTTTTCCTTTTTTTTCCCTAATATCACTGAAAAATTTGCGCCTGAGTATTCAAATTCATTACCTTCAAAAGCATCAGTATCTCCAAATAAATCTTGTGAAACCTTAGGAAATTTGACCTTGATGGTAGCAAAACCTAGTCCTGTTCCTAAAAACCATCCACTGTGACCTACATAATAGTAATCGTCATAATCTTTTCTTTTTTTTATTCTATATCGTTCCTCTTCTAGCTCCTTTTCAGCCTTAATTTTTTTATTTTCTAATTTTTTTTGTTTTATTTCTTCTTTATATTTTTCTTCTTTTTGTTTTTCAATTTCAATCTCAATGCTTTTTTTTGCTTCTATTTGATTATTACAAATCTCTATAGAGTTTTCAACTAATTCTAAATAACTAATTTGGCTATTTTCATCTTTTATTCGTTCATTATTCATGCAAGAATTAAATTCTCTTGCGTTTTCGGTAGTAAAGCCTAGTCTCGCTCTAATACCACAAATTTTAGTTGCAATTTCTTGCGATTGCTGAGAACTAACTTCTTCGTTTTTCGCTTTTAATCTTTCAAGTGCCAAACAATCACTAATATCACTAGCAAAAATATTTGAATTATTTAGTGACAATAATAAAAAAAGAGGTGAAAAAAGGTAAAATATAATTTTAATATTTTTTTTCATTTTAATTTTTAAGTTTGGGTTAATAATAAAAAACACCAATCTTATTGGTATTTAGACAAATCTAATATTTTTTGAGATAAATTGTCAAGAAAAAAAAGAAAATATAAAAAATATAGAAAAAGTCTTTATTTTCTGTAAGTGTAGGAGCATTGGATGTTTAATTAAAAAAATAAGAACGTTGTCTA
>JABAAK010000038.1 GCA_014238775.1 Candidatus Paceibacter sp.
AACCAAATTGTTAAGTAGTGAAAACTTCGTTTTAGAAAGTAATTTTGATCTTTTGATTAAGTGTTTCATGCAATATGTTGTTTCAGGAAAAACCTTATCTTTTAAAGAGTCAACAGATGCAATCAAAAAAGTAACATCAAAGCAAGTACAAAACTGTGCAAAGAAAATTTTCAAAAAGAAAAATTTTGCTATTGCTGTGCTTGGTTCTTCTACAATCACAAAAAAGACTCTGGAAAGTGAAGCAAAAGGTGTATTATAATGGTATATTAAAAATATGGAAAACGAAACAAATTCAAACATTGATAATCTTACGGTTACAAACTCTTGTGTATATGAAAATAAAAAGTCTATAAGAGCAATCAGTATTGGTGTTATTTTTTGTTGTGGTGTTGCTGTTGGTTTACTTTCTGTAGTTATATATCAAGGTTTCTTAGTTGGAAGCGGAAAAAATCTTTGGTTATTTGTTATTGTTAGTTTATTACTTGTTTTTATTTTTATAGAGAGGGTTATGGGTATTTGGAAATCTTCTTCAAATAAAAATTATTATAATCAAGAAACTATTTTTAAAAAATAAATATATTTTTGTCACTTTTTAATATTAAGATGTTAAAAAACTAAACATATGAATCAAAAATTTTTACAACCATATCAATTTTCAGAAGAATCAGATATTTATAAGGAATGGGAAGATTCTGGATATTTTAACCCAGATAATTTGTCTAAAGGAAGAATAAAAAAATATTGTATAGTGATGCCTCCACCAAATGCAAATGGAAGACTACACTCTGGGCACGGCACAGATTTTACATTAAAGGATATTTTAATTAGATTTTATAGAATGAAAGGATATCAGACACTTTTGATTCCTGGGTCAGATCACGCGGGGTTTGAAACACAGGGGCAATATGAGAAAGAGTTAAAAAAACAAGGGCGTTCAAGGTTTGGTATGGATGACAAAGATCTCTATAAAGAGATATTTGATTTTGTTATGTCTCATAAGCATATAATGGAGGAAGATATCAAAAAATTAGGGATTTCTTGTGATTGGTCACGAAATAAATTTACATTAGATAAAGATGTTGTTTCCACAACTTGCGACACTTTTATAAAAATGTATAACGAAGGATTTATATATAGAGGAAAGAGATGTATACACTGGAATCCAAAATTTCAAACATCACTTTCAGACATAGAGACAAAGTTCAAAGATGAAAAAGGAAAATTTTATTATTTTAAATATGGTCCTTTTGTAATAGGTACTGCTAGACCAGAAACAAAATTTTCAGACAAGTATATAATCGTACATCCAGATGACAAAAGATATAAAAAATATAAAAATAAACAAAAATTTTCAGTTGAGTGGATAAATGGACCAATTGAAGCAACTTTGATTAAAGATGAGGTTGCTAATATGGAGATGGGTTCTGGAGCCATGACTATCACACCGTGGCATTCACAAGTAGACTTTGATCTTGCTTGTAAGTATGATTTACCAATAGAACAGATTATTGATTGGAACGGAAAATTACTTCCTATAGCAGGTGAATTTGAAGGTCTTAATATAAGCGCAGCAAGGGAAAAAATAGTTGAAAAACTAAAGAAAAAAGGACTGCTTGTAAAAATAGATGAAAACTATGAGCATGCGGTTCGTGTGTGTGATCGTACAAACGTAGTGGTCGAGCCTCAAGTAAAATCACAATGGTTTGTAAAAATGGACAATTTATCAAAAAGTTCTTTAGATGCATTAGACGAAGGTAGATATAAAATACTCACAAAAACACATGAAAAAATTTTTCGTCACTGGATGAACAACCCAATAGATTGGAATATATCAAGACAAATTGTATGGGGTATACAAATACCAGCGTGGTTCAAAGATAAAGGTCTTGATACAGAAGAAATAAAAGTTGGAAAGGATTGTCCGGGAGATGGGTTTATACAAGATACAGATACTTTTGACACATGGTTTTCTTCAGGACATTGGCCTCTTGTAACACTAGGGTATCCAAATAGTAGTGATATGGAGTTTTATCCTACGCAAGTTATGGAAACTGGAGCTGATTTAATATTTAAATGGGTACCACGAATGATTATATTTGGGTTATATTTAAAAAAAGAGGTTCCATTTAAAGATATATATTTACACGGAATGACGCAAGATGCAAAGGGTGTAAAAATGAGTAAATCTAAAGGAAATGGACTATCTCCAGTTGATCTTGTTGATGAATTTGGAACAGATGCTACAAGAATGTCATTTGTAGTTGCTACTCCACCGGGTATGAATACAATTTTAACAAAAGACAAAGTCAGAGCATATAAAAAATTTACAAATAAAGTTTGGAACATTACTCGTTTTATCTTAGAAAACATAAAAGATATTGAATTAAAAGAAGATAAAATATATCAAGAAAAAGATATAAAAATCTTAAAAAATTTAAATACAGAAATTTCTTTTGTTACAGAACATATTGAAAAATATAGAATGGATTTAGCAGCGGAACGATTATATCACTATGTTTGGCATGATGTTGCTGATAAAATCCTAGAAGATACCAAAGAAATTTTTAAGACAGGCACAAAAGAGGAAATACAATCAAGAAAACAAACTCTTTATGTTATTTTAACTACATCACTAAAACTTTTACACCCATTTATGCCATTTATCACTGAAACTATTTGGAAAGATCTACCAGAAGGATTTATGAAGGACGAGAAACTCATTATAATTTCTAAGTGGCCTAATTATGATAAAAATAAATAAACATATTTTATAAATGTTATTCTATTTTATATAAAATAATCACAAAAAATGGAAACAGATTTAGAAAAACTAAGAAAAGAAATCAATAAAATAGATGACAAACTATTAAAACTTTTTAATCAAAGAGCAAATGTTTCAATTGGTGTAGGGGAATATAAGAAAATGCACGGGGGTAAAACATATAGGTCAGAAAGGGAGTCAGAGGTGTTAAAATCACTAATGGACAAAAATACTGGGCCATTAAACGAAAGTGAAATTCTGGATTTGTTTCGTTCAGTAATAACAAGTGGAAGAAGATT
>JABAAK010000076.1 GCA_014238775.1 Candidatus Paceibacter sp.
CACGGCGTTTATCGAGGGACGGATCATGGGATGGTCTACAGGCTCTTTTACCAGCTCACCAAAAAGATATACTTTGAGGTCTCTTCCACGCAGACTCTGGATGTAGTCCTCTCCTGTTCTGATCGCCATGTGTTGTAAAGGGGAGATAGAGGGTATAAATTTTAAGATGTGTTTTCAGTACTCCCAATTATGTTCGCGACTAACCTAGATTCAGTGATAACTTTCCTACGTGTTAGATTGAAAAACACGCCGATGTACAGGCATATTCAGTAAAAACTCTCATCGATGTGAATTGGTTCACGGAATCTCATGAAACATATCTTTATTGTTCCGTTTGTATTAGGTTTGGTCAGATGACGATTTGGGGGCAATCTCTAGCACAATTAGGGATACTGAGTTAACATCAAATTTATAGTGGCAATTATACTATGATAGTATGGCATCTAGAGCTGATTTGAACTATAATAAAATAATAAAATCCGATAATAATCCAAATGAGAATTTCTTATCAATTTTAGGTCCCGTTGAATGTGGAAAAACTGTAATCATATCTTTATTGGATGAAGTAATTCATAGGTATTTTCAAGATCATGAAAAATACATGTTCACAATAGAAGATGGTAGTGAATATCTTAAAAAAATATCCAATAGAATGTATACAGGTTTGTTTCCAGAAAGAACTCAAGAATTATTTGATGAACGTGTTGTGCTTCGAATTAGTAATAAAGATCCACTTGTTAAAGGTAATTTAGATATAACAATACGAGACATATCTGGAGAAGCTGTTGAAAAATTGTGTTCATCAGGAGATCTGGATGAAAAACAAAGGAAAAATATTATTACAAAATTTGGTAAACCAAAAACATCAACAGGGCATAGTCCTTTTAATTTTATTATTCATGCCAAAATGTATTTAATTATTATAGATTGTGCAGATTATAAAAATTGGAATAAGTTAGATTGGGATTATGCTCAACTGTTACAAACGTTATCACGAATTACAGGGCAAGATGATGAATATATTGATGCACCATTAGCAATTATACTATCAAAATCAGATTTAATTCCAAATAATGATAAAACAAGTGATATAGATCCCATAATTAAATTATTACAAGAAAAAATGTTTAGATTCACATCAATGTTAAAAAACAAACATCATGGACATAGAGAATATTTTCAATTATATATTGAACCAGGTTCTAAACCATGTGAAGTAAAAATTCCTCTTTCATATAATGTAGAAGAATATAAAAAACTTTTTAATATGATTATCAACAACATAAAATAATGTCGATAAACTGTGAACAATTTATCTATACCGCAGATAAAATTGGTTCAAAAAAAGGCTATCAAATTATATCTAAAAGTAATACCATCGATGAGAACATATTAAACAGTTTAACCAATTATTTATATCCAATTGGAGTTAACGTATCGACGTTTAACAAATCAAAATCAATGATAGTTATAGATAAAACACATGTAGCTTATAGTATAATAAAAAATATTGGATATGGTAATGATGGTCGTTTTGGAACACTATATAATCATACATTTTTAATGCACATTAATGAATTTAAGAAATTAAATAATGATTCTAGGATTTTTGATGATTATTTTATTGATAACAATATGTCACATGAAAATCTCAAATCGTTAAACATTAAATCTAAAAATATTGGCATAGATTTCAAATATTTAAATGATCTTGACACTGATTTTTTGAATTACGCAATTTCATTATTATTAAAAAAATATAAAGTTGCAATATCCAATAATCTTGATGAAAATTTAATTCAAAATCTATTATCAATATTACCACCTAATCTTCGCCTTATAGAATTTTCATCCCATGTTGTGCATCCAGACAAACAACCAAAATATAATATTATGCAGATCAGACAGCCGTTTAATATTCAATTAAAAAAAAATTGTATAATGTTAGATCAAAATTTTATAAAACAAAATAGATTAAAAAAAAATGATATTGTAGTACAATTAATCCATGCTATACATAATAAAGATAATAAACAAATTAAAATGATTCATAATGAATTTATTAATATTAATGAAAAAGATAAAAAAACAGATGATTATGAATTTAAAAAATTGATATATGATGGAGATAAAATAATATTATCTGAAGTTATAAAAAATATTTATTTGAATAATAATTTTAATAATTATTCAATAACTAATACAGTAGATTTCATTATCAAATTTAGAAAAATCATTGATCCTTTACTAATAACATATGAAAATAATAATAACCAAAATGAATTAATAGCACTCACATCAATTATTAAAACTTTTATAGATTATTTATCACATATTGAAAAATATAAAAATAATGATATGAAAAATATTTTATCCAAAAAAATACATCAAGAAATAAAAATCAATAACGTGATTCTAAAACGACATAAATCAATATTACAAATTATAAAAAATAATGAACGTATTAAATCAGATTATTTGAATAAAATCACAAATATATTTTTAAATTGTGATTTGACAATTAATGATCACAAAAGTAATTCATCAATAACATGAATCGATCTTTATCTTTGTTGTTATATTGTTACCCCATCTGTATGACAGTACAATCTAAATGTGATAATTAATCTTATGTGTTAAAATAGTTACAACATATGATATGCAAGATCTATATTTTGCTAATATTTTTCCCATAATAATTAGTTAGAGTTAATTGTAATTTATGTATCTCTCTAGTAACTGTGTGAATATCATAATCCTGATATTTTTTATTCAGCATATAAGATCGACTAGTGACTGCAACGGTTTCTAATAAATTTAAATTTCTCTCGGGTACAATAACATCATGATATATTAAAATTATATTTTTTAAATTTTCAATGTCTAATACGTGTGTGTGTTTCATGAGTCTTATCCATGCAGAATTAGTTTTTTCATCATCAGAAGATATTTTAATTTCATAAAAATTAAATAGAAGATTTTTTTCACTTTTTAAATTTTTTAATATGATTATAAGCATATTTGAGATCATTTTATCAGCCATTGATTTACGATTACGATTACGATCTTCAACTATAATTCGTCTAGCACGTTCATGAAATAAAATAGATGCTGTGATAAATACACCAATAGTAATTTCAATAATTAATAAAGCCCAATCAACAAATGTGGGTTCAATCTCATCATCATCAAACGATGAATATACAAAAAGAAGTATAATAGAAATAACAAACATTGTTATTGAAAATATTTGTAGAATAAATAATTCGGTATTATGTTTTTCATATTTTTTTCTTCCAATAACAAAAATAGATACGTTAATAATCAATCCAACTATTATCAAACATAGTAATATTAAATTAGAATCCATACGGTTAGATAATAGTATAATCCATATTTAAATAATGTTAAAGATATACTGTACGAGACCACATCACGTCTAGAATTTACACAATAAATGTAGATACAGATACAAAATAGCACATAATGCTAAACCTTGTGTCAATTGTTCATATGAAAACCTATACTTTACAATCCGATCCGCACATCTAGTGCCCTGCAGCCTCGACCTTTTTCAAAAACTAGTACCGGATTCATGTCTAGCTCTTGTATGTCCAATTCGCTCACCAGTTGTGAGAGTCGCTGTATGCACTCAGAGAGAGCCTGTGTGTCTGATGGTTTTTCACC
>JABAAK010000088.1 GCA_014238775.1 Candidatus Paceibacter sp.
AAATACAGACGATTTAACATCATAATAACACAATATAGAGATATAAATATATACAAAGGAATTCAATAAAACATGGCAACTAAAGATTTAATTAACCTAGGAACAGCTCCTGATACAGGAACAGGTGATTCAGCAAGAAGTGGTGGTACTAAGATAAACACTCTTTTCGTTGATACATATAATACATTAGGTGACTTTCCTTTAAATACAGATACATCATCTATATCATATGGTCAAAAACAAGTATCTAATACTACTGATTATGTAGTAGGTGAATTAAGACCAGCTGGTCAATGGAAAACTTTTGTTGCAGAAGATACTAATCTTTCTACAGTTAACACAACAACTCAAGTACTTGAAGTATTACGTGGTGAACAAATTACATTAGATTTAGGTGATTCTAACTTTACAGCATCTGCTATTAACATTATATTACCATTAGCTAACCCAGGTGATATAATTAAAATAAGAGATATCAAAGGTACATGGTCAGAATCAAAAAGAGTATTTGTAAGAACATCAGCATTAAATCCTTTAGCGACAGGTTCTACTTGGAATTTATTTAGTGAAGCAGAAGTAGGTCACGTTAATATTAATAGTGTACCATTTTCAAATATGGCTATCACAGCAGATTCAGACACTAACGGATATGCATCAAACATATCTAAAACAACAACAGGTTATTTATTACAAACAGCATTCTCCGATGTTGAATTCGTATACATCGATCATTCACGTGGTTGGAGAGCTACAGTAAGAACAACTTCAGTATCAGCACCATCAATTATACCAGGTACGATTGTTTATGGTGAACCATTTTATAATACAAGAAACTATTCTAATGCAGGTGCAGCAGCTGAACAATCAGTTTACTACACAGAGTTCGGAACAACATTAGCAGGTGACTTAACAACTATTACAGACCTAACAACACGTGCAAGAAGAAAAGCTTGTAATACTATTATCGTAGATCAAAACTGGATTTTAAATGCAGACAATAATGGTATCATATTAAACGACGAACAATTAGGTACTGCAACAACTAACACATCTTTACAATGGACTATATACGTTGCATTACCATCATCAAGCAGATGGACAGATATCGTTGGACAAAATTTAAACATAATTAACAATTCAAGTATACCAGTAGTTATTAAACCTTTAGTTGTAGATAATACAGCAGCAGCTACTCGTGGTTTATTAAATGAAACAGATACAACTGAGTTTGCTAAATGGACTACTTTAGATACAGTTAATGATTCATCTATATTTGCTGGTTTAGATAAAACAGGTTTATACTCATTAAACAATTATGCATGGATCGATGGCGAACAACAATTCGGTGATACAGAATATTTCAAATTACAATACAATGTAAATGATAATGAAGCAGCTGCTTTAGCAGCTACACCATTAAACTTACAAAAATCATTTGATCCTTCAATTCAATCTATAACATTATCGTTCACTGCTGATTCAACAGTACCAGCAGATGTAGAACAAAAAGGTTGGAGAATTACTAATACAGAATATAACAACAACACAAGAAGACAAAGAACATTTGTTATTGTTGATGATGCAACTGGTGTAACAGCAGATAAAACATCTAGAAATAATTACATTACATCTAACCAAGCATCTCCAGTTTACTTAAGTACAGTAGCTGCTTCTACAATTAACTTTATTGGTACAGGTGGAATAGATTTAAACACAGCAGATACTTCAGGTGTTCCTGCGGGTCCAATAGGTGGTGGTTCAGTTAAATATATCGCAACAGGTGAAGAAGGTTTAGATCCAATTACAAACGCAGATGATAAAATTTCATATACTGGTTTAGAAGTATATGTTGATGGTGTATTATTAACAGAAGGTACAGATTGGAAATCATTTACAGCAAATAGAAACCCAGTTGATTCCAATCCAACATATCAATTAATTAATGCCAATACAAATTTTAAATATGGTTTTGCTGATAACGAGATAACTAGAGCAACTGATCTTAACGCAATTGAATTAACAACACCATTAATAGCTGGACAAAATGTAGAATTACATTGGTATCCAATTATATCAATTTCAAGTTCATTAAGAGCAGCAGTACAAGATGTAGTATCACAAGGTCTTGTTACTTCAGCTAACAATGCAGCTTTAACAAATCAAATCGAAATTGGTTTTTTTGAAACTAGTAACGTATTAGCTAACTTTGCAAATACAAACGTATCATTCTGGCAAAACGAACAAGTTACACTAGCTAAAACATCAGGCGGTGTATTAGGTACAACAACACCAACAGGCGGCTGGTATTTCTCAATCGGTAATACAACACCACCAGCTCCAGTATCAACATCAGAAATTCACAGACTGGGTTTAAACCCACGTGTTACAGTACAAGAGGATTTAACAGCAGCAAATGCTGCTATACAAGGTTTAGTTGGTTTTGAAGGAGATGGTCACACATTCGCAACTCCTAGAATTAATATTGACAATGCTGGTAATATTTTTGTATCAGCAGATGCACCTTTCACAGGAAGAATTATTATATACACATAGGAATAAACAATGGCAAGATTAGTATCAAAAACAACATATGACAGAACATTATCACAAGGTATTTCATTTAGTGATTTAGATGATTCAGAAATTATTACTAAAGAAATTTTAATGCAAGTATTAGGTATTAATGATCCAGGTAATTTAGGTAGAAATGAAACATATACATTTACTATATCTGGTACTGCAACAAGTACAGGTAATGTAACTTTAATGACAACATCAGGTGCTCAAACAGTAATAGGTTATAACACAGGTGATACAGCAGATAAAATTTTATCAACCTTAGTAGCAACACTATCATCAAGTCTTGATATATATAATTTAAATTATACTGCAGGACAATTAGAGATAGTACAAAAATCAACTACTCCAGATAGTGCTACACAATATCAAGTAATAGCATCTAATACAGTTGATGGTTTAACATATGCATTAACTATAAGTACATTTGTACCAGAAGATGCAGCATACTTCAATAGTACAGATAGAAAGATAGTAGAATAATGGCTTTAAGATATTCAACAAGAACAACTACATTAGATCTAGATACATTAAATACTAGAGTAACAGAAATTAATGCATTAACATCTTTTAACGAATCTGACTTAATGGGTTTAACTAATCCATTTAATGAATCAGATGCTTTCATATTCAGTACAGCAGTAATCAATGCAAGACCAGTTATATCAGAAACATTCGCAACAACAGCAAACGCAGATTATACACTTTCTAATACTGCAGTAGATTCTAGACCTATTAGAGTAATCCTTACAGATACATTAGGAAGAGAATTAGAACAATCATTAAGTAATTACACATTATCAGGTACTACGTTAACCACACCAGGTAACTTAGACACATTGGCTAATAGTACATTAGTATCTATAACAGTTACATACACAAGAGCATTAACTGATGCTGAGAGTCGTGTTGCTATATTAAATACATGGTTACCTTTAAACGAACTTATATTCAAAAGTGATGAAGGTTTAATTTTTACAAGAACAAGTACTGAAGTTATTCAATTAGGTGGTGGACCTGTTAGTACAGAAATGCCAACTAACCCAGAAATAGGTGATACGTTTATTGATACTATAAATGGTAACACTTTTAATTTTTATAACGGAACTGAGTTCGTTACATTAAGACCATCATT
>JABAAK010000039.1 GCA_014238775.1 Candidatus Paceibacter sp.
TGTGCAATAAAAACCGTGTCATTATTAATAAATTTTTTATATTGTAGTAATATTTTTTCCCAAGATTTATAATTTTGATCTTCTGGAGTAGGGAAATGTGGAATAAAAACTTTAATATCCTTACTCATTTGAATATTTTTAAAAAGCCAAGGAAACCAATTTTCATCAGGATTACCTAATGTGCCATGTATTAGAAAAATATTTCTCATGTTTGTTTTTTATTCTTCACTACTTATAATAATGTTTCTATAAATAGTTTTATTCCTACCAGATTTTCCTATTGCGTGAAATTTTATTGTAGTGAATCCAGTAGATACTGGTAGTACCTCACTAAAAACTCCAAGCCGTGTTAAATAAATCTCTCTATCGTTTATATAAAACTGTGTACTCCTTTTGACCGTACCAGACACGACCAGCGGTGTTTTTTGGTATACCACTTTCTCAGATTCATTTATTTCTATTGTTGGGCCTATGATTAATGCTGTGGATCTGAAAACTCCATACAGGATAATTGATAAACAAACAAAAACAACCAGCATGTGGTAAAAATTATAAACAATTTTCATTTAATCTTCGTTAGAAGAAAGTATTTCTCGAGGTTTTGTGCCTGTTTGTGGACCTACAACTCCTTTTTCCTCCAATATATCAATCAACCTTGCAGCACGAGAATAACCGATTCTTAATTTCCTTTGTAAAAACGAAGTTGATGCTTTTTTGTTTGTGATAACTATTTCTTCTGCTTGTTCGAGAAGCTCATCCTCACTGCCGTCACCAGAGTCTGTATATGATCCGTCTCTACCTTCGGTTTTTGTTTCTAAGTTTATAGGGTCTACTTCTGGGTCCACAGATTGTAGAATTTTGGAGATTTTTTTAACTTCATCATCAGAGACAAACGCAGACTGCACTCTCTCTGGTTTTTTTAGTTCTGGATTTAAGAAGAGTAAGTCTCCGCGTCCAACCAAATCCTCTGCACCAGTACTATCAAGTATTGTACGTGAGTCTATCTGCGATGCTACTTGTAGAGCAATCCGTACTGGTATATTTGCTTTTACAACACCAGTTATCACATTTACAGACGGCCTTTGTGTAGCAAGTATCATATGCATACCTACAGCACGGCTTTTTTGAGCTAGTTTGATTATTCCAGATTCTATTTCTCTCGGGTAAGTCTGCATCAAGTCTGCCAATTCATCAAACACCATAACAATAAAGGGAAGTGCTTCACCACCTTTTGGTTCTATTTTACTATGGTATGCAGAGATATCTCTTATCTTATTTTTTTCAAAGATTTCGTACCGTCTTTCCATCTCAGAAGCAGCCCATTTCAAGACTTTTACAGCATCTCTAGGGTTTGTTATTGTAGGTGTATATAGGTGTCCTATACCGTTATATAGAGTTAATTCTACTCTTTTAGGATCAACCATTATAAATTTTAACCTTTCTGGTCCGTATTTATATAAGAGAGATATGATTAAAGTGTGAAGCAGTACACTTTTACCAGAACCGGTTGTGCCGGCTACCAATGCGTGCGGCATTTTCGCTATATCTGCTACTCTTGTTTCTCCAGAGATTGTTTTACCTATAGCAACAGGCAAGGAAAATTTTGAGTTCTTGAGCTCCTTACTGTTTATTAGTTCTTTTAGGGAGACAATAGCTCTTTTTGTATTTGGTATCTCTATACCCACAAGAGACTTACCAGGTATCGGGGCTTCTATTCTTATTGGGTGACTTGCAAGCTCAAGCTCTAAGTTTGTTTGGAGTGCGACTATTTTTTGTAGCCTTACGTTTTGAGATGGCTTTATAGAGTACCGAGTACAAGTAGGTCCTACGGTGATTTCTTCTACCACAACATCTATATTAAAATTTTTCATCACTCTTGTGATTATGTTTGCATTTTCTTTTGTATTTGATTGAGAGCTTACTTTTTTTGCAGAGGTTAATATGGATACGGGTGGTCTTTTGTATTTTGATTTTTTTACTGGTTCTTTGTTGTATGTTTTTTTAACTTTTATTTTTAGTTTTGTTTGCTTGGTTTCTTTCTCCTCTTCTTCATAATCCTCTTCCTCTTCTTCCTCCTCTTCTGCATCTTCCTCCTCTTGATTTTCTTCTTCCTCCTCATCTTCCCACTCATCATCAGCTACTTCTTGTGATTCATTTTCTATTTTTTTGTTAGCAGCCCAGTAAGCAATCTTTTTGATATTTATAAGTCCTATCATAACCAAACCAACAAAAAGTATCACAGGCAAAAGTACAAGTGTAAAGGTACCGAACCAACCTATAAATAGATTTATAGTCCAATCTCCAAAAGATCCTCCAGAACCAACCGTGCCCGCATCTTGTGGAGACAACCAAGCGGCTAAAACAGAAGCAGAAAGATAGACAAGTAAGTATCCAAAATTATATCTTATTTGGTTTCTTATATGTTTATGTCTCGTTGCTCTGTACGCTATAGAAAACAAATAAACTATGAGTATAAAATACCCAATACCAAATGTTTGATATAAAACACTTTTTACAAAAATACCAAAGACACCCGCAAGTTCAAAATAGGAAAGAAAAAGCAATATAGCAAAAACAATAGAACTTGTTCCTCTTATGTATGGGTTGTGAAATGAAATAACTACCTTGTGTACGACGGACAAAAAATTAATTACAGCTACCCGCAAAAAATTAAAGATTTTATATACTATATTGTTGTCTGACTGCATTTTGGTTATTTACTATCTATAATAACCTAAAAATATAGCTTTATTGAGTATATACACATTTAGGGGTTTATAAGTTTTTTGAAGTCTAAATCAAAAGCACACATATCAACACCACTCAAATTAACACCACACATAGATTTCTTTTTTAGTATATAATTAAATTGTTATTAAAAAACACCCTTTTTATAGGGGTGATATTTTAATAACAACAAATTACAAAATTTTTAATCGATTATGAGTTTTAACAAAAATAACAAAATGCGGAAAAATCTTGTTATTGCTTTTTTGAGCATAGCTTTGGCATTCGGTTCAAGTACATTCGCGGTGTACGGACAAACCGATTACAGTAGCCTAAGTAAGGATGACTTAGTCAAACTTATTTTAAATCTACTTGCACAACAAGGTAGTTCATCTTCACAAGGTGTTCCAGTTTCATCTGGTACATCTGCTGGATGTTCTTACACCTTTACGAGAAACCTAACACTAGGTTCTTCGGGTGCTGATGTCAAAAAACTTCAAGAGTTTTTGAACTCTGATTCAAGCACATTAGTTGCTGTATCAGGAGTAGGTTCAAAAGGTCAAGAAACAAATTATTTTGGACCAGCTACTAAAAGAGCTGTTGCAAA
>JABAAK010000070.1 GCA_014238775.1 Candidatus Paceibacter sp.
AATGAACGATTTAACATAACTCATGAACCATTATCAACTATAAATATCCTACCCGCATCTCCACTACACTCATACACCTGCATTTTTAGATGGTTTAATAAAAAGTACGTTTGTAATCAAATAATTTGAATGCTAAAAATTCAAATGACGTCATAATTTGAATAATAGAAGCCATATAAAAAATTGAGATTGTGAATAGTTTCCTTATATATGAAAACCTACATGCAAATAATACATTTTGTATCGCTATCTCGCACCCTGATGTCTATTCTTTACTAACAGTCATTTTAAGCCATTGTGGTATAGTAGGCCATGGAGAGACACTGATTGGTTGTGCCGCCGAAATTTTGGTACACCCCCGTCAGATCTACCTCGCGAGAACTTCTGGCTGGATGAAAGCCTGGTCTTAACTGAGTTCTATTGCATGGTTATGTAGCATATACAGGCATTTCATTTCATTTCTGATTACTCCACTTTCCACTTTTGGATACTGATTTTCGTCATATTTTTACGATATTGAAGCGATTAGCTATTTTTCTCTTTGTTCTAGGCAAAACAAATCGATGAGATGCTTTCTCCGCTATAAATAGCCTATATAATCGTTTCTGAGATAAATCAAATGTATTCATTTTCCAAATTTGATCATCATGGTAACGATGACTTTTTGCCCAGTTTTTATCAGAAGCAAAAATGCCTTTCTCTTACTGAGATATAAGCCAACCCGCAAGACTTTTTGAACGCCCTAGTAAAGTCATTATTGAAATTTATCCTTAATATTTTTGCATTTTTAACATAATCCTTTTCCAAATAGGAAAAGGTGGAACCGAATCATAGCAGTTCAGTTATTCATTTCTCATTGCACCCTCGAAGTTGGTCTAGAAGTAACAGAAAACAGTATTAACAGATTGTTTACGGTAAGTTTGACTAGCTGTCAGAATAACCAACATTTCAGAGAAGTAGATTTGATCAGTCTTTTTTTAAAAATTAGAAGTCAGGCCCGTAGAAAGCGACCCCAAAAGGGGTAAAGGGGCTGGGGTCTTGCCCCCAGAAGAGTTTTACCCTTGCACAATTAGCTTTAACTCAATGTATGGTATAAATTTTTATAACGTACACGGTTAGGATGAAATTCCGGAGTACTGTCATGTCATATTGTCGTATAGCCCATGTTGATTCTGTTGTACCGTACTCCCTGCAGGGGGGTGTTCATGCTGTCCCTAACCTGCTCGCGGCTATGTACTCCCGAGGACTAGGGACTCGTCACACCATGACATCGGCAACAAATTTTCGGAAAGTAGGTGAAGTGGGAACATCCCAATTTGAGTGTATGTTTCTCCTTGTTGGTAATACTATAGTCGCTTTTTTTGGGTTCTTTTGGGTTGTTTCAACAAAACTAATCCATAGGATAGTAGAAAATTTAGAAAGAAGGGCACAGTGTCATGTAGTAGAGAAAAATTAAGTACTGGCAGGCTGAAAGAAAATAGTAGCACGAATAGAGGACATGTCACAACAGGTTAGAAAGAGAGTCAAACGCAGCTCACGAAAGTCCCTATATAGATGATCTGCGGAACTTTCAGTTTTCGTAAATGTGTATTCTTCTTTAAGAGAAATCAAAAAGGCTTTGTCTAACGGGCGCTGATCGTTCCGAACGATGAACACCTTTCCCCACACAAATTATGACCTGAATCCCTTCATAATTTCTTCATTTTTACAAATCCAAAAAAAAATTGCTCTATTTGTATGGGGAAAGGTGTTCATCGTTCGGAACGAACATCGCCCGTTAGAGAAACCCAATCCAAAAATCCTAACCTTATGCATTTTGAAATGAAATTGATTTGAAATATGGGCAACTTTTCTGGAATACCTTGAGCTATAACTACTATTATAGTGAGAAGAATTTACAATATTTTGCTCAGCTCTAAAAATCTGGGGTTCGAGAAAATATTTGGGGACACGTACCCTCTTGCCCATAGGGCATGACACCACTGTACCATACTGTTGTCATAGTAGCTAATATTCAGTACTAATATTTGGGAATCATTGGGAGGGGACTCCAGGGCGCCCCCCTCATTATGAAACCCTCATTGCAATAATTATACAATATTCGTGTACTTAAATATCATATCTATGTTTGCTATTTTTCCTCTTATTATCATTATCATGACCACCACAGCAACACCTTCAAATATTATCCGCTCTCTTAACTAGATCCTAGGAGAGACTCCAGATTTCGCTTCTCTGAAGATTATCAATAATGTTCTTACAGTTCTATCAAATTGTTTAAAAAAACTTGGCAGAGACTCAAGGTACGAATATTCTAATATTTTATATGAAATTTCAATGTACACCAATATTCGAACCAAAGTTTTGTGTCGGATTATATAGGTGTTCCGGATTATCCAGATTTCGGATTATGGAGGTTCCACTGTATATTATTCCAAAATCGTGAGATCCATTAAATAACTAAACAAGTATTCAGAATGTAACAAACGAACGAATATTCGATTATGTATTCATTTTTATGACTAAAGAATTCTGGTCGTAAAATTGATAGAAATTGTTGTTGTATGTTGTTGCTAACATTTAACTAAGTGAACAGAGTGTGCTATTAATTCTATACTGGCTTATAATCTGATTTTGTGGCATAAGGAACATAACTCCATTATCTCAAAAATGATCAGTCAGTTGTAGAAAGAGTCAACAAAATTCGCTTGAATCGAATTTTTTGGGTATTTCCGAATATATGGAGTAGGGGCTTCCACTAGAACTGAGGATTCTATAGCAAATAATCTGAAAACTGTCCTTCCGAATACTGTCATCGCATCTCGCATTTACCTGATTCTTAAGATCGAACTGTTCTGGTGATGGATCATTCCTTAAACTACAGCTCATAAAAAGTCAAGTTAGATTATGCATGACAGAAGGGGCTATACAGTTTTGAAACATCAACTGGACAAAGTATGGGTTGATGTAAAGGCTGCAGATTCTAGAGTGGTTTTATCTTTATTATTAAAACTCGATTTATGTTTGTTTGTTTGTTTGTTTGTTTGTCAGGTTTGTATTAAAGTAATAGGGAATAGAAAAACTACTTATACATGTTCTATATCTCTTTATCTGCGGTCTTTATCAAGAAAGTAAACAATTTTAATAAAACTTGACTAAAACATATCGACTCTGCTGAATCCGAATTTCGCACTTGTGATTATGTCATATGTAAATTTATTGTTGTTTATATGAATATAAAGTAAACAAAATAAACCAAA
>JABAAK010000040.1 GCA_014238775.1 Candidatus Paceibacter sp.
AAATCCATATTATTTTTATATAAAGTTAATATATGTGGAGACAATCTAAGTAATTTTTTATCTTCTATAGAAGAAATGGTATTTATTTTTGCATTTATTCCGTATATTTTCCATTCTGGTAATATTTCTTTGAGTTTTTTTATTAAAAATAATTGCAATTTTCTTAATTTTTTAGTTGTCCTTTTTCTTGTTTTAATCATATCTTTATATGCAGTAGCGGATCCAAAAATAAGTGGAACAGAAACATTTGAAGAAAGAGAAAGTCTTTTTATTGCATTTTTGGTAAATTTACTTGCAACTTGTGTCTCTTTAAATGCTAAACCTGCTACAGCGGCTGGACCACAGAATTTAGAACAATTAAAGACAGCTACATCAATAGCAAAAGAGTGTAAATTATATTGTGTATATGGAATATCTTGTGTGATATCTGATATAAATAAAACCTCATTGTTTATGTTTTTAATCTCATTTGCAAGTTTGTGTATATTGTTTTTGATCCCAGTGTCTCCATTTACAGATTGTATACATACTAATATGGTTTCTGTTTTGATTTTCTCTTTTAAATTATCTAGTTTAATTTTACCAAACTCATCTGTGTCTAAAAATGTTATATCAACCCCTTGTTTTTGTAAGTTGTCTGATATTTTTAAAATAGATGTGTGTTCTAGTGGACCAAAAACAATATTTGGTTTTTTAATGTTTCTTTCTGTCGCCTGTTTAATTGCTTCTTTAATGGTTAAAAAAACTCCATCAGAAACACAAGACATAAAAAAAAATGATTCAGATTTGATTCCGATAGATTCTGCAAAAATTTTTCGTGAAGAATCGATTATTTTTTGTGCATCTCTTCCTTCTTTGTAATTTCCAGATTGATTTGTTATTTCTAACTTATTTTGTTTTTTTAAAACAGAAACAATAGAGTTGATACTTCTTTTTGAAAGAGGTGTAAATGCACCTGAATCAAAAAAACATCTTTTTTTATTTAGAAATCGCATAAAAACAAGCAAATTTAATGATAATTTGTTATAGTATATCATATGAATAATCAAAAAATTCCAATAGTGGCAGTACTAGGACATGTCGACCATGGAAAATCTTCTCTTTTGGATGCAATAAGAAACAGTGATATTGTTGAAAATGAAGTTGGAGAAATAACACAACACATAGGCGCATATATGATAAAAAAAGGAGACAGAAATATTACGTTTATAGACACACCTGGACACGCGTCTTTTCAAGAAACAAGAAACATAAGTCTAAAGGCAGCTGATGTTGCTATTCTTTTAGTTTCTTGTGATGATGGATGGAAAGAACAAACATCCGATGCATATAAATCTATAAAAGAAAAGAATATTCCATTTATTATTGCTTTTAGTAAATGTGATTTACAAAATACAAATATAGAAAAATTAAAAAAGGAAATTTTGCAGAAAGGAATTTTACTTGACGGACTTGGTGGGGATACACCTTGGGTTCAAATTTCTTCAAAAACAAAAGAAGGTGTGGATGATTTTGTTGATTTTATACTTCTTTTTTTTGATACACTTGAAAAAAAAGAAGTAGAAATAGACGGTGTTGTAATAGACACAGAGATAGATGATAGGTCTGGTATTGCAGCAACAATAATTATAAAAAACTCCACACTAAAGGCTGGTGACTTTGTGGTCTCTGGGGATGCGGTGGCACCAACTAGAATTATGCTTTCGCATGACTTAGAACAAATTAAAGAAGTAAATGAATCTATGCCTGTTCGTTTAATTGGATTTTCAAAATCCCCTATTCCAGGAGATGAAATTAAAATATTTAAAAAAAAGAAGGATGTAGAAAAATATTTAAAAAATAAAATAGTGGATGAAAAAAAAAGTATAAATAAAAAAAATATTAATTCAAAGGATTTAGAGAAAATTGGGATAATAATAAAAGCTGATACATCAGGCATACTTACTGCAAGTAAAAAAGAATTAGAAAAATATAAAAAATTTACTGTTGTAAACAGTGGATTAGGAAGTGTGACACAGAAGGATTTGGATTTTGCCAACCTATCTGGTAATACTCATATATTAGGGTTCGGCGTGAAGATACCAAAGGATGTTTTGTCTTTTGCAAAAACAAACAAAATTATAATAAAAAAAATAAATACCGTATATCAAATAGATGATTGGATAAAAGACTTGCAAACAAAAAATGACATAATAGACGAGGATGAAATATCCGGTGCAGGAGAAATTATCAAACTTTTTAGCAAAAAAGGAAATGTTGTTGTGTGTGGTGTAAAAATAACATCAGGCAGTTTTGTACAAGGGGAAGAATGTGTATTAAGTAGAAATAACAAAAAACTACAAAAATTCATAATACAAAGCATTCAACAAGAAAAAAAGGAAGAAACTAAGGTTACTGGCATTGGTGTGTGTTTTGCTATGTCAGTTAAAACAGATATTGATTTTGAAATAGGAGACGAAATTATAAGTTGTAACAAATAACTATATTTTGCTATTATGAAGTATAAGGATGGTTCATTTAGGCATAACAGATCTATATCTATAATGGAAAAGGTTATAAATGATTTCATCCTTGAAAACAAAATGTCTGGTGTTTTGACTACAATAATGGATATTCATTTTCCACCAAGAGGAGAAACCGCAAATGTATATTTGAGCGTCTTTCCGGATAAGAATAAAGAAGGTGTAGAAAAATGGTTTAAAAGAAAAGAAATATCTTGTAGATTATATATTGTAGAAAATTCCAAAATAAGACATGTACCAAAAATTGTGTTTCATGTAAGAGACATAAACATGGCGCGGTAGCCAAGTGGTAAGGCAGGGGTCTGCAAAACCTCTATCGCGGGTTCGATTCCCGCTCGTGCCTCAAAAAAACAGTTTTTATATAATCAATTGTTATCTAATATTTTTTAAAATTCTTCTAAGTGCATACAAGATGTAGTAAAACGGATTTATCACAATATCAAAAAAAT
>JABAAK010000100.1 GCA_014238775.1 Candidatus Paceibacter sp.
CTAGGTTATGTTTCGATCCATCCGCTGCCTGTATTTCAGATCCGCAATAGCAACCATACTCTGCCCACACTGCATGTAATACCTGGCCTTCATTTATTTCTACATCTTGTATAATTGCGGATTGGGGATAGTACCTCTTCAAGCAACCGACAAATTTTATATCCCCGGTCGCTACATCGTTGACTGTATAGATACCGACACCGCAGATGTCTTCAGAATGGCACATAATTCCACCAGCCTGACCCCCAGACTGGGGACCACTACCTGAACCCCAGTTACACGCGCCGGCGGATGTATTGGGGGCGTCATAATGTATCGTAACCGTATTTGTCGTGTGGTCTGCTACGCATTTATTGCGTCCGAGCGCCTTATCGAACGTACATAGTCCTTTATCAGAGTCGGGGCAGACTTGTCCAGTAAATTTTATATTATCGTCTATGCAGCACCGTCTACTTCCTACACCCCACGGACAGTCTGTCACTGGCAGTTTGTTACAACTGAAGTCACCTGTGCAAAACCCGCGGTCGTCCATATGGATTTTATCGACTCCGCTTTGGGAGAGCAGCCGAGTGCAGTCCTGGGGGCTGCACTTTCCGTACGCCTGTCCAGCAGGGCAGGCAGCCCCGGGCATATCGCAAGATCCCGCGACTAGTTTCCGAGTTGCTTTGGAGGGGTCTAACGTTGCATCCGATACCCAAATTTCATCCCCCTCTTTGCACGCTGCAAATGTCCCCGCGGGAGCTGTAATATCTCCTGGCATTATCTGCAAGGGGGTCTCCCAGACACACCCAACGGACTGACAACTCGAAGATGTTATCACTTTGGTTGTTCCGATATCAATTGTGTGTTCGACACATCTCTCGTTTTCTTTGCATTCCTCGTCGCCACATTTAACAACGCACTTGAATTCGCCTGCACCGCTCGTTTGGCAGCTTTCTCCGTTGGCGCAGCACTGTTCACCACAGCACACTGAACAGCACTTATCGCCGCATATTTCACTCCTATGGCAGCATCCGCCGGATGGGTTGCACTCTTGGTTGATTAAACAGCATGACCCGTCTTGGCATAAATCTTTTTCGCAATTTTTGCACGCCGGTGTACCCTTAGCATTGTTGTCGCATGTCCTCCCGTGATCGCAGCATAGATCCCCATCATCTGACGATGATCTTCTCCCTGTATTACATACGCGTTCTATGGCACATAAACCCGATTCGAGACATTGTGCTTGCAGTGGTTCGTAACAATCATCGAGGCAAATAGCAGTGCCTGGAGCACAAGGCAGTGGTTTTGGTGCTTGCGGGGGGAACAATTTAGGCGCGAGCTTAACGGTAAGGTATACGACTCCTATTACGGCGACAGCTGCCAGCGCTATTAGCAACCAATGGGTGCCCTCCATTTAGAGAAGCAATTTTAGAGTGTTCGCCCCTTCGCGTTCGCATTCTGAAGGCAAGCGGTTCAGGAGGGCATGGCTAATGTCGTCGGCGTCTTAAATGGATGACGAAGTGGAGAGTCAAGCCGAGAGTATTATTCCTTTTATAATATTTGAACTCGAGGTAGCCTTTCTCGCCGCGGCACTGCCGCAAATATCTAGAACCGGCTCTGCCGCTCTCGTTTCGGTTCACAAGCACTTTCGCCGGGTCGCGTCTGCGACATTTTAACGTCGGTCAGAGCCTGTCTCGTCATCTGAGCATAAGAGGTCCAAAGCATCGAGAATCTCTTCAGCCGTGTCGGTGGAGATGGATCCCCCGCTCGTGTCCTCTGTGTCAAGATCTCTCAGAACCCCTCCGAGAGCTGCGAAATCTTCCCGGCACGTGACGTGCCCGCATGCCATGGCAACTACTGGACAGATTTCCAGGAGACAAACTGGACAAGTCGCCACGGCATAAACGAGGATGCCTTCACGCGAACGGTGGCGGCACTGCGGACATTTCATGGCACCTAGAGCCGCAGTAATGGCACGAGTCATCGCATCGAGTAATAGGCGCCGGGTTACTTGTTCATGTTACTGGTTCAGGAGTCCGAACCACAAGGTGTCTGTCAAGCTTTCATCCCGGGAATAGACGAGCACGAGGACGTCCCGCGA
>JABAAK010000041.1 GCA_014238775.1 Candidatus Paceibacter sp.
ATTTGAGAGGTACACAGACAGGACAGCAGCAGAAGCGACGCCTGCAATACAAAACAAACTAGGGCAGTTAACCACAAACCCTATTTTAAGAAACATAATAGGGCAACCTAAAACATCTATACAATTTAAAGATTTGATAGACAACAAAAAACTTTTTCTTGTAAACCTAGCAAAGGGTCGTATAGGGGAGACGAATTCCTCTATACTCGGTATTTTTCTATCAACTAAGTTGTATCTCACTACGCTTGAGCGGGCAGAATATACAAGGAAAGAGTTAAGTGGACTTGCACCTATGAACTTTATAATAGATGAGTTCCAGAGTTTTGCTTCTGAGGCATTTGCAAGTATTTTGTCAGAATCAAGAAAGTATAAACTAAATTTAATTTTGGCACATCAACACGTCTCGCAAGTTGATGAAAATATACAAGAGTCAATATTTGGAAACGTAGGTACTGTTATAAGTTTCAAAATAGGTCCACTTGATGCTGAGATTATTGAAAAGATTTTTGTGCATATGCATAAAAGTATTTTGGCTGAAGATTTGATATCGTCGAGTCTCGGAGAATATTTTATAACCCTTAGTGTAGACGGAGAATCTAGTGGAGTGTTTTCTGCTACAACAAAAGTTCCAGAACCACCATCAATAACTTCAAACAGAATTAGGATTATTGACCGAGTCAGGAGCACATATGGAACAAAAAAAGAAATTGCAGAAGAACTAATCAGAACCAGGATGGACTCTTTCCCTAAAAATCCACCAAAAGAGCAAGATAAAAATAAATTCAAAAAGAAACCGGATTTCAAAAATAACCCAAGATACCAAACCAACAAACCACACCAGCACCCACCAAACCAAAACGCTCCTCAAAAAATGTCTCTAAAAGATGCTCTTTCAAAAATAAAAGGAGCTGCCACAAACACACAACAAAAAGGAGGCAACCAAACGCAGCAAAAAAAAGATGAACAAGCAATAAAAACCACTCCAAAAGAAGAAAATCAACCACAACAAAAGGAAAAAGCACAAGCAATAGAAAACACTCCAAAAGAAGCAAAACAAGTCAAAACAACTGGAAAAAAAACAATAACAGGATTTGGTCTACCAAATGAATAAAAAACTTCATCATTTTTTCACCATATACATAGAAATCTGCGTTGCTGCTGTTGTGTTTTTGCTTTGTGCAACAAGTGTGTTTTCTTTGGAAATAACTGAAATAAACTATGATTTAGAAGGATCTGATTCTGTATTACCGTCTGAATGGATAGAGATATATAACGATTCTATCAGTGAAATAGAAATAGAAAAGGTTAAATTTCTAGAGAGTGGTTCATATCACAACATAAACGAGTACGGGTCTTCAGGTATTGTTATACCGGTTGGTGCATATGTGATAGTGGCACACAGAGCAGATTTGTTTTTTGATTTTTATCCAACTTTTTCTGGATTAGTTTTTGATTCAAGTTTTTCATTATTAAATACTGGAGAGACATTAAAACTAACAGACGACAATCAGGTGGAACTGGATTCGTTTACATACTCATCAGCAGACGGAGCAGCAGGCGATGGAAACACTTTACATAAAAACGGAACAGTTATAGTTTCTGGAATACCTACACCAGGAGAAACATATCAACAATCCCAAATACAAGAGAGTGCACCAGAAACAGATACAAGTACATCTTCCTCTACAACACAAAGTTTAAAAACAACTTATGAAATTGTTGTTGAAGGAAATTTGTTTACGGGTGTAGTAAATAATTTTTTTGTAAGAGCAAAGAAAGGAACACAAACAATGATACCAAGTGTACATTGGAATTTTGGAGACACAAATACAACAGAAGGAAGTGAAGTTTTTTATTTTTATGAAAAACCAGGTACATATCATATAACAGCAAGTGATAAAAAAACTGAAGATGTCATAACAACACTTGTTGTTGTTATCACAGAGCCAACCATCAAAATAGAGAAAAATGGAAAAGAACACAAACTCACAAATATGTCAAATTCAAGTATAAATGTATCAAAATGGAGCGTAGCAGATAGAAATACCACCTTGTTTGTTTTTCCAAAACATTCTATATTACTGAGAAACCAATCTATCACACTCCCTATCAAAACTGACTCACTCTACTTAAGTATCAAAAATCAATTTAATAAAAAAATTATAGAAAAAGATTTCTCTGTAATACAAAACACAATCAAAGAGCCTAAAAAAATAATTAAAACCGAAAAAAAAATCGTAAATCCAAAAGAAAACACCCAAAAAAATAAAAGAGAGGATAAAAAAATCACAGAAGAAAAAGAAGTTCCTTTCAAAGATAAAAAAATAAACTTAACATTAACAAAAGAAAACTTTTGGATATGGATTTTGGTAGTGTTTCTATTATCTATTTTAATCATCTCTCCTTTGTTGTTTGAAACTTACAAAAAAAATAAAAAATAAAAATTTTGTTTAAAAAAGTTTTCCACTAAATGAAAATTTTGCATAACTGTATTGTTTTTATGTATACATACTATAGATAAGGTCAGTAGTGATCTTAATTATTATTAACTAAAGATATATCATGGTTAAAAAGAAAAAAGTTTCTTCAA
>JABAAK010000069.1 GCA_014238775.1 Candidatus Paceibacter sp.
AGTGTTATCAGCCTTACTTTTGACAACCATCACATCAGCTCTACATAGTATTACACTAGCTCGCTTCACTTTAGATCAGAAATTGCGGGCCGCGGTTAGAAAATTTCGGCCTCCGTGATACTCTGCTTTAGATTCAACGTTCCAAATCAAATTTGGATGTAATATTCTAATTCAGTAACCAACAAACATTATACAACAAAGATAATGATAGAAATATGTACTTAAGTAGATTAACTTTGATTCGATGATATACGATTATGTACTTAAGTATAATGTCAATCTAGGTCTCTGTCTGCTGTTTCTGTTAAAACCATTCGAATCATGATGGATATTTCATTCATATGGTCATCCTGTACCAAACAGTCTACAAATAGGGATATACTATGTTCTCTCATAATCAGAGGATCAGATCATGCAAGAAACCTCTCCAAATATTTTTATCAACATCTAGGAAAAGACCTAAAAGATTTGTCTGACCTGACTGGAGAAAATTTTGAGGATATGATTTTTACTATCCACTTAATTATCAAATCACTAATGGAAACAAGCAAAGAAACCTGTAATTAAACATTCTATTACCCTCACTCTACGAGATTGTGTTGAGAGATATGGGAGAATTTTTTTATTAACGAAGTGTGGATTTTTCAGACATTGTGCCTGCACAACAAAAGGCTGGGTAACCTGGAGTGCACCTAAATACCATAGAGTGATAAAATATAGGTTAAATCTACATACAAAAGTAATTAGAAATTTACATTACTAAGGTAAAGAGGAGGGAATTTTTCACTCGGCTCAAAAATATAATATCCGGGCAAATGGCTCGGATGCCCCGACCCTGAGACTACCCTTCCCAAGATATACTACATATGCTATCTTAGGCCCACAACTTACGTACTGTAGTATAATGATGATACTTGTAAGCGTACCAGGTAATGCGATTCAGAAACAGGAGTAAATATACACGGTTGTAAATTACTGCTTCCCTCTCATGAAACACTCTCGTATATCTATTAAAATTGTTTGAAAACACAAATTTAAATCTCACGGATTTTTATTAAGGAATCCGTGTGATCCTCGGATTTTTCCTTATGAAGGTTGACATCTCTGTACTCCTCATTGTTTTATTTAGGTGGTATTTCAACTGATTTAACAACGTCAAGTATAAGAGAACAATGGGAAATCGAGTTTGACAAGAAGTTCATTTAGCCTATTACAAACTCTCTACACATAAATATACAAGCACAGATGAAACATGTTTTGACTGAAAAAAGAATTGCCAATAACCCTGTAATCAGGTATAACACTTTGGTCTACATACCTTATTACCTCAAATAATAGCCTATAGCCCCCAAAGTAGTGTATAAAATTTTTTCCTCGCTTCCTTGGATAACGCTTTATTTAGAAATGGTGCATCATTTTAATTACAGATCGGCTAGAACAATTTGATTCTAGTCTTAATATTCTCAAAAATTGGCAACATATTTTCTTGCAAAATTTCACACGAAATTAATAATATCAAATCCCGAGTATACACCCTTGCAAAACTTCAGGAAACACTACTA
>JABAAK010000042.1 GCA_014238775.1 Candidatus Paceibacter sp.
AGATTTTGATATAGTTGCTCGCAGGACACCAGGGCTCTCTGGTGCTGACCTAGAGTCTGTTATAAACGAAGCCGCGATACTTGCAGTGCGAAAAAAAAGGGAAAAGGTTTCACAACAAGATCTTTTAAGTTCTATAGAGAAAGTTTTGATGGGACCAGAAAGGAAGAGTTCTGTCATCACACCAGAAGAAAAAAAGGTTATAGCGTATCACGAAGCAGGACATGCTTTACTTGGGTCAGTACTTTCATACTCAGATCCAGTCCAAAAAATAACAATAGTTCCTCGTGGTGTCGCTGGCGGATATGTACTCTCTTTACCAGACAAAGAAAGAAGACTAAAAACCAAACAAGAATACATAGACAACATCACAATGGCTCTCGGCGGATATGTAGCAGAAGAGCTTGTGTTTGGAGACATAAGTACAGGGCCTAGTTCAGACTTAGACACAGTGTCAGATATAGCATTAAGCATGGTCACTAAATGGGGTATGACTAAAAGCATAGGACCACTTGTACTTCGCAGGTCTCAGTTTGTAGGATTTGGATCTGGAAGAGAAATACACTCAGAGGAGATGGAAAAACTTATAGACAAAGAGGTAAATAAAATCATTAATGATTGTTATAAAAATGCAAAGAAAATATTAAAGGGTCACAGAAAAGCTATGGACATACTGGTTAAGACATTACTTGAAGTAGAGACCCTTGAAAGGGAAGAGTACGAAAAACTGTTGAAAGAAAGCGGTGTGATTATAAAAAATCACCACGACATACACCACAAAGAATAGATCAACGTATTACCACTTTATAGTAGTTTTTTTGTTTTCTTTTAGATATTTGTTTGTCTTACTAAAATGCTTGCAACCAAAAAATCCACCGTATGCAGAGAATGGCGATGGATGTGCTGCTTCTAAAATCAAATGCTTGTCTTTGTCTATCAAATTCTTTTTATTTTTTGCATAATTACCCCACAACATAAAAACAACATTGTTTTTTTTATTAGAAACCGTTTTTAAAACCTCATCTGTAAATTTCTCCCATCCCAAGTTTCGATGAGATGCAGGTAGGCGTGCTTCTACTGTGAGGATTGAGTTTAACAGCAGCACCCCTTGTTCTGCAAAAACCGACAAGTCTCCCGACACTTTGTTTTCTATATCACAATCACTTGATATCTCTTTATATATATTTTTTAGAGAAGGGGGAGGTGTTGTGCCAGAAGAAACAGAGAAGGACAGTCCGTCTGCTTGTCCTTTATTATGGTAAGGATCTTGTCCTAAAATAACTACTTTAACTCTGTCAAACGGGCACAAATCAAACGCCCGAAAAATATTTTTGAATTCTGGGTATACTTCATTTTTTATATATTCCTTTTTGACATTTCCCATAAGGGACAAAAACCAAACTGAATCAAGTATATTTTTTAGTACTTCACTCCAGCTACTTTCTATGCTTATCTTATTTTCTAGATTCTTTGTCATTATAAGTCTTTGGAACCAATGTATACGGATTCCACTCTTCTTTGAGTTTTTTTATATCTTCTGTTGTTTGATATTTTCCATTTTTTGTATAATCATTCCCGTCTATTTCGCCTGTATCAAAAAAGATTATTTGTGCTATCCTTCTGCCAACAACAAGTGCTATTGTGTGCTCTTGCGATGAGTTTGAGATTTCCATTGCCCACCTGTTTGTGAAACCCACGTCACCCCATCCAGCACATTTACATACTTGAATAAAATTCCTACCAAGAGACGACCTTGCTTTCATCATAGTGGTTATGTGGTTTTTTCCACCTATGAATTCATCTGTGTGTCCGAGTATGGTTTCTCCTGGGTTTATCAAAATAATTTTTTCATTCTCATATATTCCAACTGGAGTTTTTTCAAAAAGATCTTTTGTGGTGGTTGCTTGCAAGGGTTCACCCCAAAGATTTCTCACATGTTCTTCATCATAAAAATTATAAAAAAGTTTGTCTTTTAATTTGTTTTCTCTAAAATAATATTCTCCCAAACGGACATCATAACTTGATGTGTTGAGGTTAGATTCTTCATATGGTGATATGATGATATGTCCTTTGTTTATTTCTTCTTTTATTTTTTTGTCTGAAAGCGCCATATGTATATATTATATTTGTATGTGCGTTCGATAGGACTTGAACCTATAACCGGTCGTGTATAAGACGACTGCTCTACCAATTGAGCTACGAACGCATATTATCATTTTATGATAAAATAACAACATATGCAAAATTTTAAAATAATTGGTGTTTTGTGTGTGGCTAATGCGGTACTAATTTCTGTTTTTATAGCTTTGTCCAGAGGTTACGGAGTTATATCAGAAAATGTATGGTATTTATTAGACGCTTTAACAATAATAGTATTGTTATACGTTACTTCACAGACTCTAAAGAAATAATATCTTCAAACAAAATAATGTATAATATCATTATATGAACAAAATAATGATGCTTTTTCTTGTGTTTTTAACTCTTTTGTGTGCGGTTGCTACTTTCTTTTATTTTTATACAAGAACCTCTGATGTTTTTGAAGTAACATTGTCAAACATCTCATCTGGCAAATCGACAACTGGAGGTGTTTTAATAGTTCACGGAACAGATGTTAGTTTAAATTTTTTAGGACGAGTGTTTCCACCCGAACTATCTGGCATAGCATTGTCAGGTAATTCTGATAAATTTATATCTCAGATAAAAGATCTAAAAAAACAAAACAAAAAAATATACAAAATAATAAAATTACAAGATTTGGCCCCTGGCAAGAAGGAGGTCGTTACAATAGACTTTGCGCCAGAAGATTCTAGAGTTTCTGTATTATACAAAGTCACAAAAGCTGACGATACCATAGCACTTATAAAATCTTATCCTTTTTACTCAAAAAATAAAGAAAAAATTGTTTCAAACGAGTTTAAACATTTTTTTAATCTGATAGACACAGGACTCTACAAGGACGGTAAAAAAACACCAAACACTAAAGCATTTTTAAACAACGATATAAAAGAAAATATTTTAACCTTTGACCTTAAATACAAGGGTAAACAATAACATATGTCTGTTCACAAAAAAGCAATTTTTGCAGCTGGTTGTTTTTGGGGAGTTGAAGAAAAATTTAGAAATCTTAAAGGTGTTTTAGAAACCAAGGTGGGTTATACCGGCGGGGTAACAGATAAACCAACATATGAAAGTGTTTGCACTGGTGCAACAGAACACGCAGAAGCCGTAGAGGTTGTATATGACCCAGAAATAATAACCTATAAGGAATTAGTTGATTTCTTTTTCAAAATCCACGATCCAAGCACAAAAGACAGACAAGGGTTTGATATAGGGAGCCAATACAGATCAGCGATTTTTTTTGTAGACGAAGAGCAAAAGAAAACCGCAGAAGAAGAGAAGGAGATAATAGAAGAAAAAGAGGGAATTAAACTATCAACCGTGATAACAAAAAGCGAAACCTTTTTTGATGCTGAAGATTACCATCAAAAGTATATACAAAAAGGAAGTAATTAAAAATATGGATTTTAAAAAAGAAAATAAAGAGGATTTAAAAAAAAGGGTAGGAGAGCAGGCTTACAATGTCACCCAAAACTCTGGAACAGAAATGCCATTCACAGGTAAACACAATGATACAAAAGATAAAGGGATATTTAAGTGTGTGGTTTGTGGACAAGAGTTGTTTGATTCAAAAACAAAGTTTGATTCTGGAAGCGGTTGGCCAAGTTTTTATGATGCATATAAAAAAGATGCGGTAAAACTTCTTCCAGACGGTTCACACTTCACACAAAGGACTGAGGTAAGGTGTAATAAGTGTGATGCTCACTTAGGTCATGTTTTTGATGATGCTATAGACCAACCAACACAAAAACGATTTTGTATAAATTCAGGTGCTCTAGATTTTAAAAAAGACATATGAATCCACTTCAAGTAGGAGTTTTGGTTTTTGTTTTTATTGGAGGAATAGGG
>JABAAK010000043.1 GCA_014238775.1 Candidatus Paceibacter sp.
AATATAAAAAACTGTCTGACACTAACTACGAGCTATGCGCTAACATCAAAACAATTGCAAAAAATCAAGACAGTAAACACTTCCCAGCAAAAGACTTTAAATACAACAAAACCGGAAGAAACTGTTGGACGTTTGAACTGTCGGATAAGTAAGTTGGTAAAATTAATACTTTATATAAAAGATGTGTGGAAAAATCACTCATCTCTTTTATTTATAAGTGTATACTCCTTGTAGGTAGGAGTTCTAGACATAGACTCTTACTGCCAATGGCAAACTAACTGTCTTGGTTGCTTGTAGATTATTATCTCAAGACAAAATAAAATTAATTATTTATTTTGGTAAATATCTTTTTATCATTATGTCTTTGAGACATTTTTTTTGTTTCAAATTACAAAATTAAAAAAATTAGTATGAAAAACATACAAATAAAAACTAAAAATCTTAGAAAGATTTTTGATTATCAAAGAGGGAGAGTTTACACTGTTGTAATACCTGTTGACAAACTTCCAGATTTTGACGACTGGATGAAAATTAATCCACGAGGACAAAATCTAAATACATCTATAGCAAAAGCAATATCAAAAACATTAATTGATGATCCATCTCTTTTTGTTTTGAAAAATAGAGGTTTGACATTAATGGTGGAGAATGTTGAATATAACAACAAATCTGAAATCTTGAGTTTTCATTTATCAGACGATGAAATACACGGATTATTAGATGGTGGGCACACATACAAGAGTATTAAAGAATATAACAAACTTCTTGAAGACTTGGATAATAAAGAAAACATCAGTGATATTCCAGATGTAAAAATTGAACTTATTGAAGGTGATTTGTTGTCAGATGATGAAAGGGTAGATACAGTTAAAGCAAGAAACTTTTCTACACAAGTAAAAGACGACAGTCTTGCTAACCTGAAAGATTATTTTGGCAAAATTCAAAAGGAGATAGAAAATGAAAAATATGCAGAATGTATATCTTATAAAGAAAATGATCTAACTGAAGAAAACAACAAAAAACCAATACCAGTGTCAGAAATACTGTCATATATGAAATGTTTTGATATAGAAAAATTTGACAGACAAGAACAACCAATAGAAGCATATTCTGGAAAAGGAACAATTTTAAAAAGGTTTGCTAATTCATCAGAAGAAAGAGAAAAAATAGAAAAATTGATTCCAAGACTTAGAAAAATATTAGAGATCAGAGATAAAATTTATTACAATTTACATGATTTCTATGATGGGCATTTAGGCAGAGCACCGGGTGTTATGGTTGCTAATTCTAATGCAGAAGGAGCAAGGAAGCGAAAGCCTACAAAACTTTATTTTCTAGACAAAGAATCAGACTATAGAATACCGTCAGGATATATTTATCCATTTTTAGCATCGTTTAGAGCTAATCTTGATGAAAAAATGGAATGGAAAGTAGATCCTGATATACTATTTGATCATATTGGAAAACCAATTGGAGCAAATATTGCAAAAGAAGCAAAAAAACTTAAAAACCCAAATCAACTTGGAAAAGATAAAAGCCTTTGGCAGTTATGTTATCAAGAAGTCCTGTTTACAATAGATGATCTGAAAAAATTAAATCATTAAAAGCGAGATAGTATTCTCAAAAAAAAAAGAAAAACACCTTAAATTATTTAAGGTGTTTTTCTAATATAGTAAACCGTCGGTATAGTTTAAATCTTAAAGCATTGTCCCTAGAAAGTTTTTTACCATAATGACTTCTTTTCGATCTGGTCCGGTTGATATCACATCTATTGGTATTTGTATGTAATCTTTAATAGCTTTGACGTATATTTGTGCGTTTTTTGGAAGATCTTTAAATTTTGTCACACCTCTTGTGTTTTGGGTCCACCCTTTGTATTCTTTGTATATTGGAACTATTTTTCCATCATTGTATTCGTGCTTGATACAGATTTTTATTTTCTCTAGTCCATCAAGGACATCTATTTTATTTAAAATGACAGTGTCGACACTGTTTAATTCTATGCTTCTTTTTATACTAAATAAATCCAACCAACCACATCTTCTTTTCCTACCGGTGGTAGCTCCGAGTTCTTTGCCGACTTTAGCTAAGTGATCTCCGTTTGGGTCATCTGCTGGTAGTTCAGTGGGGAAGTCACCGTTTCCGACTCTTGTGGTGTATGCTTTCATAATTCCAACTATTTTAGTTAAGTGT
>JABAAK010000044.1 GCA_014238775.1 Candidatus Paceibacter sp.
GGGTCCAGAAAATTTTGTTTTCTAAATTTTCTGATACAAAGTATGTAGCAAAAAACTCCAACCATTCAAAAGGCATATCAGTAGATGTGAGTCTATGTGACAAAAAAGGGAAAGAGCTTAAAATGCCAACTGATTTTGATGATTTTTCAGAAAGAGCGGGCATTAGGTATACCAATCTCACAAAAGAAGAGATTTTAAACAGAAGTTTGTTATCAAGTGTAATGAAAAAACATGACTTTTTACAAAACAAATTGGAATGGTGGCACTTTGATTTTATTCCTCTTGTTAACTCTACAAACTTCAACATAAATATTTAGATTAAAAAGACAAATAATGTATAATATTAATATAATGGATAATAGATTAATACACATGCTAAGAGCAGCAAGGCAGGCCGGGAAAATTTTACGAAGGTATTTTGGAGAAACACTTGAAACATCTATAAAAACAAGTATCACAGATTTGCAAACAAAAGCAGACCTAGAGGCGGAGGAGAGAATTTTGAGCATCTTAGAAAAAGAATACCCAGAGTACAACATACATTCTGAGGAGAGAGGTTTTGAAGACAAAGGATCAGACTACACTTTTATCATAGACCCGATGGACGGTACAAATAATTTTTCTTTAGGAATTCCAAATATCTCTATATCAATAGCACTCATGCACAGAGATGTAACATTGTCTGGTGTTGTCCATTCACCATTTTTAGAAGGGACTTATTATGCTACTCGTGGAGACGGTGCTTTTTTTGACGGTCTCAGAGTATATGCAAGTAAGGAGACAGAACTGCCTCAATCAACAATTGTAACAAGTAAAGGGTATGGGTCACCTTTGAATTTTGAAAGACAATTGATGAAAGAGTTGCACGAAAAAAAAACAAAACGGATTTTAAATCCTTGGTCAACTGCATACGCCATGACACTCATCGGTGCCGGACACATTGAAGGAATGGTTTCTTGTGGTGCTGAGATATATGATATTGCAGCAGCAAAACTAATCGCAAGAGAGGCTGGTGCGCTGGTTACTGATTTAAAAGGAAACCAGGATGATGACAGAAATAATTTTTTTATGGTGTCGTGTACAAAAGAACTGCAAAAAGAGTTGATAGAAATTTGTAAAAAAATTGAGAAATAGTGTTTCAATCACAGATTCTATGGGTATTTTTACAGAGTTAAGTAAGAAACACTCAAAATCAAAAAAGAAAAAAAACGAATACTATTTCAAAACTAAAAAAGGGCAATATGGATTTGGAGATGTGTTTGTTGGGATTTCGATGCCAGATATAAGAGAAATAGCAAAAAAGTTTATTGATTTAAAAAAAACAGACTTAGTAAAGTTGATAACTTCAAAATATCACGAATATCGCATGTGTGGGTTAATCATATTGGTATATAGATATCAAAAAGCAGATGAAAAAAATAAAAAGCTGATTTACAACATGTATCTAAAACACAAAAAATATATAAATAACTGGGATCTGGTTGATGTTACGACACCAAATATTGTTGGAGACTATATTAAAAACAACAAATTCGAACAAAAAAAGATAGAAAAACTTGCTAACTCTGGTGTGATGTGGAACCGAAGGATTGCAGTACTTGCTTGTTTCCCTAAAATCAAAGATGGAGATTTTAAAATGATTCTATCTATATCAAAAAAGCTATTAAAGGATAAAGAAGATTTGATGCACAAAGCTGTAGGGTGGATGTTACGAGAGGTTTATAAAAAAGATAATAAAATTCTATTAAACTTTATTAATAAAAACTATGCACATATACCAAGAACAACATTACGATATGCAATAGAAAAGATTGAAGAACAGAAAAGAAAAGAAATTTTAAACCGTTCTAGGTAAACAAACTAGAAATCGAAATCTTCGTCTTCCAACCCTTCAATTAATTCATCAAGATCTTCATCCAAAAACGCTTCAAGTTCATATTCTTCTTCTGTAATTTCAGGATATACTATTTCGTCTATAGTGTTTTCAAGTTTTTCTTCTTTAGAATAGTGTCCGTAGTAATCGTTATCATTGTAGCTGTGTACAAAAAATACAACTGCAATTACTATAGCAATAATTGCTATTATTATCACAAATAGACAATTTTTTTTGCAATTTTTTTTGTTCTCTGTTTGTGGCATTTCTTTTGAGTTTTCTTCCATAATTTTATGTTATTTGTTAATTATATAAACATAATAGCATATTTTTTATATGTTATACTTAAAATATTACAAAAAATAATTTTAAATATGAGTAAAACAAATAAAATATCACATGCTATTCTAGTTGCCACGATAATTGCTATTGTTTCGGTTTCTGGTGTTTATGCAGCTAAAGGATCAAAGGGTTTAACAGAAGATGCAAAAAATGCGATAGCGGCAAATGATTATGCTGCTTTTATAACAGCTATAGCTGGAACAAGGCTTGAGGGAAGAATTGATGAAGAAAAGTTTACTAAGATTGTAGAAAAAACTGCAAAAAAAAATGCGGTAAGATCTGCGATCGAAAACAATGACTAAGCAGCATTTCAAAATGCGGTAGTTGGAACAAAATATGAGGGAAAAGTGGATGAAGAGAGATTTGCAAAATTAGTAGAGAAAAAAGCAAAAAAAGATGGAATAAAAACTGCAGTAGAAAACAACGACTATGCAGCATTTCAAGCTAGCGCGGAAGGAACACACTACGCAAAAAAAATAACTGATGAAGCTACTTTTGCTAAATTTGTAGAAGCAAAAAATCTTGCAAAGGCTGGAGACAAAGAAGCTGCTAGAGCTATATTAAAAGAGATTCAAATAAACCCAAAAAATAAAAAAGGGAAGAAACAAAAGAAAGGA
>JABAAK010000099.1 GCA_014238775.1 Candidatus Paceibacter sp.
GACAAGCAATCAGTTCTGCTAGTAGAGGAGTGATTGTATTGTTGATACGGAGATTGATCGCTTTACGGAATGTGCCAGAAGATTGTATGTCTTCTCCACAGTTAGCTGTTTGTAGTAACCAGTCGTTGTTTGGTTCATTAGAGGATTCATACTGTTCTTTCAAGAGGTTAGTTAGTCTTGTACACAATGTTCGGAGGAAGCTAACTGCAAATAAAATTATCAAATCAGTTTTTTTTAATTAAAACGAAGTCAATCACCGGCGTAGGAACCGGGGTCTAGGGTCTGGAGCCCCCTTTTTCTGAGAGTAACATATCGTACGTTGATTAATATTGCACATCCTCTCTGCTTGAAAATATCTTCCTACGCCGTTGTCAATAACAAATTCCCAATTTGTATGCGAATTGTCATTTTAAGTGAATTAAACAAAATTAACCGAATACGTACGATTACAGTCCAAGGTTGGGAATTGATTATATAGGAACAGAAGAATATGAAAAATAATATTTCTAGAAATCATTAAATATGGAAAAACTCACAGGTGTATTCATTTTCTGTAAGAAGGAGAACGAGATCCTGGATTCTGTTAAAGATGCGATCTTCACTCCCTCTCTGATCATCTAACTTTGAAGCAGCTGATTGGACACAAACGTTCAATTTCCTTCTTTGAAAAGTGGAAATCTCACATACTTCAGATTCCTGAGGAAACAAGGCAATACTAACTATACGCTACTCTCGTTTATCCAAACTCCGATTACCCTAACTCTATACCTGGAAATACGGTACATGTATTATATATGCTTCTTTTCGGTTTTGAACCAAAAATTAGTACATTTTTAGTGCAGACTATACTTCTTTTCGGTTTTGAACCAAAAATTAGTACATTATTAGTGCAGACTATACTTATTTTCGGTTTTGAACCAAAAATTAGTAAATTATTAGTGCAGACTATACGTACAATGTAATTCAATAACACATAACATATACGTAATAGCAGTGTAGTATCAACATTAATCAACCCTCCGACGATTGTTCAGCGAAAATTGTATGTAAAGTATAAATTATCTCACTACTTTTGGAGGCTGATGTTTAAGTATACAGAATCTCAGTTCTTAAAACTGAATTTTAGATTAACCATAACTATACATTAGAAATAAAATTATAAGTTCTACATTCGTATGGAATCGTATTAATTGATTAACGAATCTTCCTCATTGCCACTCTAAATGTGAGTCCTCGACCATCATCCTTCTCAACAAGATGAATATTCGATATTCCAAGAATTCCAGGTAAAAATCATTTATTGTTTAATACTGTTTAGGAGAGAATATATCCTACATTATCATATAAGGTAAGGTTATCTAAAGAACTACAAAAATTACCTTATTTTTGTATGTGAACAGTTCATATATTTGTTTCCCAATCAGCTCTGAAGTAGGGGGCATCTCAGTATAGTCCAGAGATCGTATATCATCAATATGAACTGTATTCCATTCCCCTCCACAGAAACTCACAAACTTACTGCCATGTACTTCCCTACTTAACTGAATTAAGAATACCAGACATACTTCAAAGTTAAACTCTCTCTTCTCTTCTCTCCAGTCCTTCAACTCATCCACTGTCTTGTGACGAGCACAAGCTATCAGTTTAGCATTGTCTGCTCCTCTCTCACACTGAATC
>JABAAK010000045.1 GCA_014238775.1 Candidatus Paceibacter sp.
CAAAGATTATGATTTTTTGTTTAATTTAAAAAATATAGATATACAAAAAGTATCTTGGAAAAATACGTCACAACAACAAACCACAACACATTTAGAAAAATTGGTAGATATATTGTCAAAAACTGAAAACTTTTCACAAGAAAACATAAAAAAACTTATTTATGATTATATAGAAAGAGATGAGACTGGGGTAGGGGTTGTGCTGTGGCCATTTAGGTACTCGTTGTCTGGAAAAGAAAAAAGTCTTGATGGTTTTTTGATTGCATCTATAATAGGGAAAAGAAAGACAATAGATAGATTAAAAAAGACAATAAAACAAATGAAATAAATGAAAGTTTTAAGATATATTCCTATTTTTTTTATATTTGTTTCTTTAACTTATTCTGAAGAAATACAAGCACCTAAAAACACATTAAACCTGCCTGGTGAGAGTAATGTTATTGTTTTAAAAGAAAGCTCTGAGATAGATCGTCTGGAAGATGAGATATATTCACAAAATAAAAAAATAAATGATATACAAAAAGATATAAATAAATTTAACAAAGAACTAGAAGAAGTAGGTAAAGAAAAAAACTCGTTATCAAAAGAAGTAAGAGAATTAAATATATCTTTAAAAAAATCAAAACTTGAGGTGAATAAAGTAAATAATGATATACGAAAAGCTAACCTAAAATTATCTTTGCTTGGGAATAATTTATCTGATAATTTTTCTGATATTGAAAAATTAAAAAATACTTATATTAAACTTTTACAAAAACAAAATGAAAGTACAGATCAAAATATTTATTATTTGTTACTGTATGAAAATTACAATTTCTTAGATTTTTTAAGAAAATTATATCAAACTCAAATTTTAAACAAAAAAATATCAGGCACTGTTAAGGAATTGAAAGTGAAGGGAAGTAATATTAAAAAAGATCAGTCGAGTGTAATAATACAAAAAAATCGTCTTTCTTTACTTGAAAAAGAACTGGTAGACAGAAAAAAACTTACGGAAATAATAGCAAATAGTCAAAAAAAGTTATTACAAAAAACACAAAACAAAGAAGATGAATATCAAGCGTTATTAAAAGAAAAAATAAATGAGTCCACAGATTTATATAAGGAACTTTATGAATATGAAGCTGCTCTTGAATTTGCAATCGATCCAAAAACTATACCAAAACAAAGAAAAGGTTTTCTGTCTTGGCCAGCTGAAACATCCAGAATAACACAATCTTATGGATGTACAAGTTTTGCAAAAAGATCTGGTATATATTCAAAATGTCATCATAACGGAGTTGATTTTGGAACAAAATATGGAAAAATATTATCCGTAGCAGATGGGGTTGTAAAAACCACAGAAAGCTCTTACCACTCTAGATGTGGTTACGGAAAATGGGTGATTATAGAACACAATAACGGAATATCTAGTCTGTACGGGCATTTAAGTAAATTTATAGTTAGGGAAGGACAATCTATAAAAAGAGGTGATATTATAGGGTATTCTGGTAATACTGGTGTAAGCATAGCAGCACACTTACATTTTAGTCTTTTTTTGACTACAGGACTTAAAATAGTGCCTTATAGTAATATATCAAGCAGATCTGCTTGTAGAGGTTTTAATGTCCCTGTAGCTCCTTCTGGAGCCGAATTAAACCCTATATGTTACTTTCCAGAGAACAGATATCAAAATAAAGCTGGGTGTTTCCTAGACAAGTGATTAAACATTTTTAGAACTCTATTTGTATAATAATAGAATGTCGCACAAGATACCTTTTGCGACATTGTTAATTATATAAACAAAGCCCTAAAACATGATTGAATTTACTAAATAAATTCTAGTAGTCTATAGTACAATCTGTTTTAGGACTTATATCTCTCTCTACTAATCTATTCTTTCAAAGAATAGATTGAAAGATCAAAAAAATCTCTAATTTCTTCTTCTATAAAATTTACCCTTATAACAAATTTCCCATGCAGGTTTGCGCAGAAAATGCCTCCGGTCAATTTCATATAAATTTTTGATTTTTTTGATTTATCCTTTTTCTCTTCTATTTCTAAAAAACTAACAAAATCAGTGAAAACATCAGAAGCAGATCTTTTACTCTTTAGTTCTACGTTTTTTACAGTAATCTTATATAACTCACTATACTTTCCAAAAAGATCATCTTCAGAAAAGATTTTGTTAACTCCACCACCAACACCACCTATTATGGCATTTTCCATTTCGTTCCTCTTGCAAGGAATAAAATCTGCCTTTTTTTGATCAATCACAAACATCAAATCTCTGTTTTCTACAAAAGATCCAATAATAACTACAGATTCTTCCTCTTCTGCAAAAATGTTTGAATAGCAAAAAAAGACACTACCAAAAACTACTATTAGTAGTAGTGATATTTTTTTAAACATAATTTTTTAAAATTATTTTAAAATAAAAAAAAGAATACCTGTTCTCTATAAAGAGCAAAAAAAGATTAAGTGGTATTCAACCTTAACCTTAATTTGTATTGTAACTTTATAGTTATAAAAAGTAAACAAAAAAGAAAACTAAAACTTATGTTTTTTAGATAAGGTTATTTAGAAAAGAAAAATATTTTATATTTTATATTATTTTCAAAGAACTCCCCTATCAGTTCCTTTTTTGTAAATTGATCAAGTGTATTTATTGGAAAAAAGGTGTCTGCGTTGTCAGTTTGATGTACATCTAAGATAGTTGTATATACACCACACAAAATATCAGAAAATGTTTTAAACATTTCCCCACCACCGATTATAAAAACTGTTTCACTTTTTGAGTTCTCCAGGGCTTTTTTCATATTGTCTACAAAAAGAACATCTTTGTAGGTATTGCTACTGGTTATTTTTTTGCTTAAAACTATGTTTTTTCTTTGTGGAAGCGGACTACCACATAAATTGATTATTGAATCAAATGTTTTTCTACCCATTATCACAGTTTGATTTTTTGTTAGATTTTTGAAATG
>JABAAK010000046.1 GCA_014238775.1 Candidatus Paceibacter sp.
AAAAAACGAGGAGCAAAAGAAAATAAATACTAAAGACACAATAATTAATAAATTAGATTTTATTAATCTGCTTGTCTTTTAATTAAAAACAAGTTATCAAAAAAAATATCAAAAATGAGACTAACAAATAAATTGTTGGGCGAGACACCACTACAGTGTTTAAACAGACTGAGAGAAGCGGGTCTTTATACAGAAAACGACAAAGTCACATATGCTGGGAGACTCGACCCGGCTGCTTCTGGATTAATGATTTTTTTAGACAAGAAATCTGAGATATTAGATAAAGAAAAATATTTATCATTAACAAAAGAGTATGAATATGAAATATTGTGTGGAATAGCTACTGACACCTATGATTTGTTAGGAAAAATAACAAAAACAGATTTTTATACAAAACTAGACAAAAAACAAATAAAAAAGGTTATTGATGAATTTGTTGGGGATTTTGTGTTTCCATATCCAAAATATTCAGGCAAGACAATCGGAGGAAAAAAACTTTTTTCTTTAAAAAACTTATTAAAATCAGACATACCGACAAGGCAAATGAACATATTTAAAAATGAGTATCTTGGAGATTCAATTGTAAGTAAAGTAAAAATCACTAAAAGAGTAGAAAAAATACTCAACACAGTTGAAGGTGATTTTAGAAACATTGAAATTAAAAAGACATGGAACACTTTCATGGAGTGTCTAGAGGATAATAATTTTGTAGTAATAAAAGCAAAAATGTTTTGTGCAAGTGGTGTGTATGTTAGATCAGTGGTAAATGAGATTTCAAACAAATTAAAAATACCTATGTGCACTTATTCTATTAACAGAACAAAGATAGGCAGATATCATATATAATATATTATTATGATTGAAATTTACACAGATGGTTCTTCTCGAGGAAACCCCGGTCCAGCCGGATGGGGGTGTGTTATTTTTTATAACGATAAAGTTACAGAATTAGGAGGTTCTTCCGAACATGCCACGAATAACCAGATGGAATTAACCGCTGTTTCAAATGCATTTTCTTTTTGTATAGAAAATAAAATAAAAGATGAAGAGATAATTATATTTTCAGATTCAAAAGGGCAGTGTGTGCAAGCAATAAATGAGTGGATATATAATTGGGAAAAGAGAGATTGGAAGGGATCAAATAGAAAACCTATAAAAAACACAGATTTATACAAAGAAATACTTCAAAAAAAAAGAGATGTTATTAATCTCAAAAACAATGTTTTGTTTAAATATGTAGAAGCACATGTTGGTATACACTCTAACGAGAGGGCTGATGATATAGCATATGCTTTTGCTTCGGGGGAAAGTCCAAATCTTACTAAATAAAAGCTAAAACTCTCCTTTTTTTATCGAAAAAAATAGGTTTTCTAAGGCTTTTACGGCATCACCTGCTGCTATGTTGTTTTGATGATAAAGTCCGTCTGTACAGTCTCCAGCTGCCCAAATTCGGTTATTTGATGTTCTTTGTGTTTTTGGGTCTGTTATTATTTTTCCTGTTTCACTCAATTTAACTCTGTTTTTCAAAAGTTTTGTTGACGGTATAAGCCCTATCTCCACAAAAACTCCACTTGTACTTAATGTGTGTTCTTTTTTATTTTCGTCCTCAAACTTTAATCCTTCAAGTAAAGTATCTCCAAAAAATTCTGTTGTGTTTGCATTTAATATCCCTTTAATTTTTTCATTTTCAAAAGTTTTTTTTATAGTTATTTCATCTGCTGTATAATAAGAGCTTCTGTTTAGTAACGTCACACTTTTTGTATATTCTGCAAGTTGTAATGCAGTTTCAAAACCAGCGTTTCCTCCGCCAATCACAACCACATCCATTTCTGCAAAAACAGGACCATCACAAGTTGCACAATATGTTAAGCCCTTGTGTTCAAACTTTTCCGCTCCTGGTATTTGGATTTTTCTTCTTACAGAACCGGCGGTGTATAACAAAGTTTTTCCTTTATATGATCCTTTGTTTGTTTTTATGTTAAGATAATCTTTTTCCTCTGTTATTTCTTCTACTGTCTCTTTTTTTATATCAAGGGAATTATTTTTGTATAATTTAATATGATCTTCAAATTTTTTTGCAAGATCTAATCCAGATATTTTTAGTGTACCAATCCAGTTTTCTATTCCAGGAGAAACAATACTTTGTCCTCCAATTTCTGTAGCAATAATCAATGTTTTTATCTTTTTTCTTGCAGCATACACAGCTCCAGAAATCCCAGCCGGTCCTCCACCTATGACAATAAGATCATACATATTTACTTATCCGTTTTTAAAAATATCATCTTCATCTGTAGCATCTGTAATAGAAATAACATCAGTCTCATCATCATCTTCTGTTTTTTGGTAACTATTTATGGTTGATAAATTTTCAATATTCCTATCTGAATTCCCAAATGACCCTGCAACCACAGTTACTTTTATCTCTTTTGCTTTTAATGATGGGTCTGAAAATGTTCCAAAAATAATTTTAGCATCTCCATCAACCGTTTCTGTTATTTTGTCCGCTATTATTTTTACATCTTGCATGGTTATGGAGTTTTTATTATTACACGCAATAGAAAATAATACCCGGTGAGCTCCTTTTATTGATAGGTCAAGCATTTTTGTATCCATTGCACCAGAGACAGCTTTTATAGGAGCATCATCGCCTGTTGCGATTCCTACACCCATCATAAGGTCTCCTGCGTTTTGTATAATTGTCCTAACATCCGCAAAATCTACATTTATGATTCCAGAAGAAAGTATTATATCTGTAATACCTTTCACAGATTGTGCTAGGATATCATCACTTAAAGCAAATGCATCTCCCATAGATGTATTTTTGTCTGCAACTTTTAAAATATTATCGTTTGGTACAATCAAAATCGCATCTACATTTTTTCTTAAGTTTTCTATTCCAGATTTTGCAAGAGTCATTCTTTTTGAACCTTCAAAATCAAATGGAAGTGTAACTACAGCAACTGTTAATATTCCTAACTCTTTAGCTATACCTGCAATAACAGGGGAGGCACCTGTTCCTGTG
>JABAAK010000047.1 GCA_014238775.1 Candidatus Paceibacter sp.
AATCTTTCATAATTCCCCATATCTTGATCACACTCAAGTCCGTCATCCAAAACAAAAACTTCTCCGTGTTCTATTGGATGCATGGTTCCGGCATCTATGTTCAAATATGGATCCACTTTCATCAAACCGACTTTATAACCACGGTTTTTAATAAGAGATGCCATTACACTCATTGCTACGCCTTTGCCAATTCCAGACATCACCCCACCGACAACAAAAATTATTTTTTTGTTTTTGTTTGATTTTTTTTTAATCACCGGCATATCACTTTTTCAAATATTTTGCTGTAGAGAACCAAGCTGAAAAAACACTTAAAAGAATTCCAATAAAAAGCAAAAGTAAGAAAACAGCACCAGATAATAATAGATAGTTAGTAAAAATGTTTTCAATATTAAACAACGTGTTTATAAATGGAGAGATGTATATAATCATCGGAAATAAAACCAAAGCTGCAAACACAGAAGACATAATAGAAATTATAGACACATTTACCAAAAATGGAGTTCGTATATAAGCATCCGAAGCACCTATAAGTCTCATCACCTCTATTTCTTCTTTGCTTAAATATATGATTAATCTAACTGTGTTGAAAATAATCAAGAAAGATAAAAATGCAAACAAAAATACAATAGTCAATGAAAAAGTTTTTGTGGTTTTAACTATATTTACAAGTTTATCTATTATTTCTTTGTTTTTGTAAAAATCTATATCGTCTACTATCAGTGTTGGATGCTCTGATCTGCGATCAAAATCCTCTATATATCTTGCGACATAGTCCAGTCTATCTATATCCCAAACTAATATAGACAACCTTGCGCGAAGTGGGTTTGTGTCTAAAATGTTTAATGATTCTAATAATTCTTGGTCATTTCTGTGTCGTGCTTTATATTCTTCAAATGCATCATCTTGCGACATATATGTAACCTCTCTGACATGTGGTAATTCTTCAACTTTTTCTTTTAAATTCAAAATAAGTGGTTCTTCTGTATCTACTTTAAAATATACCGCTGTATCTATCTTATCTATTATGTTTTCTACGGCATTTTTTAGTATGAAACCAGTTATAGTTGATATACCAATAACAAAAAGTGTTACTGACATAACAAAAAACATAGAAAAAGAAACAAAAGGATTTCTAACTATAAGTAAAATTCCATATTTTATTACTCTGCCAATTTTTAAGCTATTATTTTTTTTCATGTTTATTTATCTGATATTATTTTACCGCAAGAAAGTTTTATGGTTCTTGTATCTATAGAATCCAATATATTTTTATTATGTGTTGCCAAGATAATTGTTGTCCCAAGTTTATGAATTTGCTTTATAAGATTTAAAATATCTGCTGCATTTTGGTCGTCCAAATTTCCTGTAGGCTCATCTGCCAATAATAATTTTGGTTCGTTTATTATTGCTCGAGCCATGGATATTCTTTGTTTTTCTCCTCCTGATAACTCGTTTGGAAAGTTCCAAATTTTACTTTTTAAACCCACTAAATCTAAAACATATGGAACATCGTGTTTTATTTGCTTATCAGAAAAGCCTATTGCTTCCATTGCAAAAGCAATGTTTTCATATACAGTTCTTGACGGCAACAGTCTAAAGTCTTGAAAAATAACACCAATTTTTCTTCGGTGTTCTATTAACTCATCGTCATCCATTTCTGCTATATCTTGATCAAAAAAAGAAACTGATCCAGATGTTGAATACTCTTCTCCTAAAATAAGTTTAAAAACAGTACTCTTTCCTGCACCAGAATGTCCTATCATTGTAACAAACTCCCCTTCTAAAATTTTAAAAGATATATCTTTTAGTGCTGATTGAGAAGTAGGATATTTTTGAACAACTCTATCAAATGAAATCATAATAAAGATATTGTAACACCAAAAATTATTGTGACAAAAACTCTTCTATATTTCCATCAAACACTTTCTCTGGATTTTTGTTTTCTACACCAGTTCTATGGTCTTTTACTAACTTATATGGATGAATAACATATGATCTTATTTGATTTCCCCAGACTATATCTTGTTTTGCACCCCTTAAATCTGAAATTTTCTCTATAGATTTCTCTTTTAGTAGTCTATTTATTTTACATTCTAATATTTCCATTGCTTTTTGCTTATTTTTCAACTGTGTTCTATCATTTTCAACCTTTACAGAGAGTCCAGTTGGTATGTGTATAGCTCTAACCGCAGTCTCTACTTTGTTTACGTTTTGACCACCAGCACCTCCAGATCTTGAAAACTCAAATTTAAAATCTTCCTCCGGTATATTTATTTGTTTGGAATTAGGTATCAAAGGTATCACATCAACAAAAGCAAATGAAGTGTGTCTTTGGTTCTTAGAATTAAATGGAGATATTCTAACTAGTCTATGAACACCTACCTCTGATTTAATTTTATTAAAAATTCCTTTCTTTTTAAACTCAAAAGAAATGTTTTTATATCCTCCATGCTCATTTTGGTTTTTACTTAATATACAAACTTCAATATTTCTTTTTTCTGCATATTTAAGATACATATTAAACAGCATTCGTGCAAAATCTTCTGCATCGTATCCTCCAACACCAGAGATGACTGTAAATACAGCACAACTATCTTTGTATTCGTCACAAGAACCACTTTTTAATTCTCTGTACTCTTTTAAGATTTTATCTGCATTATCTTTATCATTCCAAAAAGTAGCAGAGTTCATTTCGTTTTCTATTTCCTTTAATCTATCTGTGTCTTTCATACTACTTTTATTATTTTGTGCCGA
>JABAAK010000048.1 GCA_014238775.1 Candidatus Paceibacter sp.
AACTTCCAAAAACACACCAACATATGAGGCAAAAGAACTTGGACTGTACTTCAAAAAAACAAAAGTTTATCCAGAGGCAAATCTTTCAATAATAATCACAGCAAACGAACAACAAAATTTTTTTGAAGTTGTAAATCAAGCGATTGAAGATATAACAGGTGGAAAAAAAATAAAAACACTAAACATAACTCACGGAATAATGAAAATAAAAGATGTTGGAAAAATGTCCTCAAGAGAGGGGAATATTGTGTCTGGAGAAGATTTGATTAAAAAAGTAATACACAAAGTTTCAAACAAAAACCCAAAATTAAATAAACAAATCATAGAAACAATAGCAATCTCTGCAATCAAGGTTGGCATATTAAGGCAGGAGTACACAAAAGACATTCACTTCAACATAGATCAAGAAGTTTCTTTAACAGGCGATTCAGGTCCTTATTTGTTGTATTCTTTGGTAAGGTGTAAAAAACTTTTGTCTAAAAAACGATTTTGGAAAATATTAAAACTTTTTTCAAAAAAAGAAATGTATATACACAGAGAGATATTAAAAGAACTTGATCAATATAACGATGTGGTTATAAGTTCAAAAGAAAACAATTCACCACACCATCTTATACAGTATCTTATACGCCTTTCTTCGTTGTTTAATTCGTGGTACACAAATGAAAAAATATTAAACACAAAAGAACAAGAACAAAAACTATTGCTTGTTGACAAAATAAAACAAACACTTGAACTAGGACTTAAAACTTGTGGAATCAGAGAGGTAAATAAAATGTAAGGTATATTATAAATATGAATGACAGAACGATGCAAAATAACAAAGAAATTTTAGATTTTTGGAAAACATCTAAAATTTTTGAAAAATCATTGAAAGGAGTAAAAGATACAACGATACTGGGTAAAATAAAACAAAATATTTTCGGACACAAATATTACACCTTTTATGATGGACCACCTTTTGCTAATGGACTACCACACTATGGGCATGTACTCCAAAGCATAATAAAAGATGTAGTTCCTAGATATCAAACAATGAAAGGAAATATAGTTTTAAGAAAATGGGGTTGGGATTGTCACGGATTGCCAGTTGAAGTTGAGGTGGAAAAAGAATTAGGTCTCAAAAGTAAAAAAGATGTAGAAAAATATGGAATAGGAAAGTTCAATCAAAAAGCCAGATCAAGTGTTTTAAAATATGCCGATGAATGGAAAGAATTTGTTCCTAAAATAGGTAGATGGGTAGATATGGAAAAAGATTACAAAACAATGGATACAAAATATTCAGAATCTGTTTGGTATATTTTTTGGCAATTATCAAAAAACGGTTATGTAAAAGAAGCTTTGGATGCAAGACACATCTGCCCTAGGTGTGAAACAATTGTAGCTAATCATGAAATATCAATGGGTGGATATAGGGATACTCTTGACCGCAGTGTATATGTAAAATTACCATTAAGAGATGATTTAAATACATCTGTTGTAATTTGGACCACCACAGCATGGACACTCCCAGGAAACACAGCAGCAGCTGTTAACAAAGACATAGAATATGTAAAAATTAAAAAAGGGAATCAAATTTTGATAGTAGCAGAGAGTAAAAAAGATTTAATAGAAGGAGAGGTATTGGAAAAAATTAAAGGGAGTGAACTGATAGGATTAAAATATATACCACCTTTTAATTATTATTATGAATCAGAAAACGAAACAAGTTGGAAAATTTATCACGCTGATTATGTATCTGATGATGATGGTACTGGCATAGTGCACCTTGCACCAGCATACGGAGCAGACGACTTGAAACTCGCAGAAGATAATAAAATAAAAATAATACACCACGTAGGAAAGGACGGATATTTTACACCAAATATCTCTTGCTTTGATAAGATTTGTGTGAAATCAAAAAATAGCTCAACAGCACTGGATGATCAAGTTATAGAAAAATTAAAAGAGGAAGGATTATTATTAAAATCAGAAGACATAACACACAGTTATCCATATTGTTGGAGATGTGATACACCACTTTTGAACTATGCGACTTTTGCCTGGATTATAGATGTTCCTAAATTTAAAAATATATTAATAAAAGAAAACCAAAAAATAAATTGGATTCCACAAAACATTAAAGACGGAAGGTTTGGTAAATGGATTTCTGATACAAAACAGTGGGCAGTAGGAAGAAGTAGATTCTGGGGAACTCCACTACCTATTTGGAGGTGCAAGGAAAACGGAAAAACTATTATTATTAACTCTGTAAAAGATATGATTAGGTATTTGCCAAAACAGACAAACGAGTATTTGTTTATAAGACACGGGTATTCTCATTCAAATGAAAAAGGGGTGTACTGTTATGAGTCATGTGGGGGGCTCACAGAAAAAGGTAAAGAACAAATAAAAAATTCAGCAAAAAAAATACAAAAAGAAATAATCAAAAAAGAAGATGTGATAATAGTAGCGTCTCCTATAAAAAGAACACTACAAAGTTCAGAGATACTGGCAGATATATTAGGTATTTCAAAAGAAAAAATAATTATAGAAAACGGGCTAAAAGAAATAAAATATGAAGGTTCTGAAAATAAATCAGTTAATGATGTTATTAAAACAAAAATAAACGCATTAAAAGAAGACTTGATGATTGGGTATAAATATAAAGAAGATGGCTGTGAATCATACCAAGATGTTACTTCTAGAATGTTACTTGTTTTGGATCAATACAGTAAAAAATACAAAAATAAAAAGATTATCTTTGTTTCGCACCAAACACCTATTTCAAATTTAAAAAACATGATAGTCAAGTTAAACGATCTTGATGTAGCAAAAAGTTTTTATTTACAACACAAATCAAATAAATTAATTAAAAATGCAGAGATCACTAAAATACAATATCAAGGACTTCCAATTAACGATTTTGGAAACATAGATTTACACAGACCTTATATAGATAAAATTATCTTAACTGACAAAAACAAAAATAAATATGAAAACATTAAAGAGGTTTTTGATTGTTGGTTTGAGTCCGGATCTATGCCGTATGGATCACACGGGTATCCTTTTTTAGACAAAAAAATTTTTAACCCACGTAAAAACAAAGGATTTCCTGCTGATTTTATATCAGAAGGGGTGGATCAAACAAGAGGATGGTTTTACACTCTGCACGCCATTTCATCTGGAGTATTTAAACAAAAATCTTATAACAATGTAATATCTACAGGATTAATACATTCAAAAGACGGTAAAAAAATGAGTAAAAAACTAAAGAATTATACTGACCCAAATGAGCTTATAGATACCATTGGTGCTGATGCACTAAGATATTATCTTGTTTCATCTCCATTAACAAGAGGAGAAAATTTGTCTTTTTCCGATGATGGTGTAAAAGAAATAGATAGAAAAATTTTTGCCAGACTTAAAAACTGTCTTACTTTCTATGACACATACAGGAACTTAAAACACAGTAAAAAAATCCAACCAACAAATGTTTTGGATGTTTGGATCATAAACAAATTAAACAAAACACACACAGAAATGACAAAATATCTTGACAAATATATGCTTGATAAGGCTTTTAAACCATTAGCAGAGCTGGTGGAAGACATTTCTACATGGTATCTTCGTAGATCAAGAGACAGACTTAAAAAACAAGATGAGTGCGGCAATCAAGCGAGAACAATAATGAAGTTTGTTTTAATAGAAACCACAAAATTAATGGCACCGATTGGACCATTTACAGCTGAAACCATATATCAATTATTAAAAAATCAAAACGAACCAGAAAGTGTTCACCTTTGTTTTTGGGGTAAGCCTAAAAAATATGTGAAAAAAATATTGGAGGATATGGAGTCAACTAGAAAAATTGTTTCAGATGTATTAGAAATCAGACAAAAAGAAAACATAAAAGTTAGACAGCCACTTCAGAGTCTTTATATCAAAGAAACCAAAAGGTTAAGTAAAAATCACCTAGACATAATCGCACAAGAAGTAAATGTAAAGGAAGTTGTGGAAGACAAAACAATCAAAGAATTTGTAAAACTTGATACTAAATTAACTGACCAGTTAAAGGAAGAGGGTGAAACAAGAGAGTTGATAAGAAGTATACAAAACCATAGGAAAAAAGCAGGATGTATGTCCGTTGATATGGTTGCAGTGTGCATAGGCGCTGATGAATCCACTATAAAACTAATTGAAAAAAACAAAGAAAATATTAAAAAATCAGCTTTGATTTCAAAATTAAATACAGAAAAAGCAGACACATTTTTTATCAAAATAGGGTAAAAAATATTTGTATTTAATAAAATACAAGTTACTATATAACTATGAGAAAATTGGATGAAAAATATAGAAAAATGCGGTATGATCCAAAAGCAAAGTTTAGAACAAAAAAAAGAAGACTAACAAAAACTTCTTCAACACTAAAAGATAAGTGGGATATCACAGAAAATTACACCGTAAAACCAATATTAAAAATACCTCTTATAATTTCTTTTATTTTTTTTGTATTAACTATATCTGTGGTTTTGCTTGGGTACTTTAGAGATTTTGACAAACTAATATCTCCTGCAAAAGTTATTATTGAAATTGATTCTCCAAGCTTTGTTTTGTCTGGTGTGGCTTCTGGGATAAACATAAAAGTAAAAAATTATAACCCTGTTCCGATAACCGTAGCAGATATTGTTATTTCACACCCAGAAGGTACGATTGTTCCAGAATTTGGATCTGAGGTTGTAAATGTAACAAGAGATGGAATTAAGGGTGGACTAGAAAGTAATGCAATATATAACTATAACTATAGACCTATTTTTTACGGAAGGAAAGGTGAAGACAAAACAATTAAAGTAAAAGTTGAATATCACATAAAAGGGTCGAAGTCTCTTTTTGTGGTAGAAAACAGTGTAGAAACACAAATCTCTAATTCACTTTTGTCATTGGAAATAATTGCAGAAAATATAACAACTTCTGGTAAAAATTTACCTTTCATATTAAGAGTCTCTTCAAATGTTGATAGAGAAATAAAAAAGATAAAAGTTAAACCTAAATTTCCTTCAAACTTTACCTTTAAAGACTCGGTTCCAAACTTACAGCAACAAAATGATGATGAGTGGTATATACCATCTTTATTACCGAGAAGGAATGAAAAAATAAATTTTCATGGAATTTTGTCTGGAACAAAAAACACAGAAAAATCCTTTGCTTTTGATGTTTATTTAGAAATAGGGTCTGATTTGATTTCTAAAGAAATTTTAGTATACACTGACAATCATTTGGTAGCAGTAGAGAACGCATTTCTAACTACAGAGTTAAAAATAAACGGAGATGTAGGAGATATACATATTGTTAAGCCAGGAAAAAATATATCTGGAGTTTTCTCTGTTAAAAATGAAAATGATTTTTTAATTGAAGATCTGGTAGTAGAAATTATTTTTGAAGGCAATGGGCTGGATGAAAGTCAAGTAATACCAGGAAAAGGTTTTTATGATGGTGATAGAAGAAAAATTATATATAACAAGATTCAAATAGATGATATAAAACTGTTAAGGCAAAATGATAAAAAAATGTTTTCTTTCTCTGCAAAAACATTACCATCAGAAAATGAATCGCCTATTTCAATAACAGAAAAAGAAATTAAAATATATGCCAATATATATGCAAACATAGGAAGCGAAGAAGGTCTGCGGACAGCTCAAGCAAATAATTTAAATACCTCAATAATAAAAGCGAAGTCGGATGTTGTTGTTTTAGGAAAAACACTATACAGCACTTCATCAATAACAAACAAAGGACCAATACCGCCTAAAAAGAACTCAACAACCCAATATGTACTATCCTTCTTTATTAGAAACTCAGGAAATAATTTAGAAAACACAAGACTTGCCATACCCTTAAATACTGGGATTACACCAACTAATATATATTTTCCAACAAAAGAAAAAATTAGATACGACGAGGATACACACACAATTTTTTGGGATGTAGAAAACTTAACAAACGAAGGAACCCAAGCAAAAAGAAATATTGAGATACAAGTCGAGGTAACACCAAGTATAGCAGATGTAGGGAGGAACTTGGACTTAACAAAAGAAGTTGTATTTGAATTTTTTGATACATTTACACAAACCAAAGAAACAGTAAAGACAAAGAAATATACCACTCACATTCGAGAAGAACAAGGAAGCAGGATATCTGGTATTGTTGTAGATTAACAAAACTCTTTTGATGGTATGTTACAATTAAATAAATGGAACATAAACATATATCAATATCTATAAAACCCGGTACATTTTTTTTGGCAGGGGTATCGGTAGCCTTGTTTTTTTTAGCATTTAAAATACTTGATTTAATCTTGATTATTTTGTTTTCTTTAATATTGGCATCAGGTATAGGAGTTGCACAGAAATTTTTTGGACGATTTGGATTAAACAGAATTGTTTCAGTTGCTTTAATATATGTATTAATTTTTTTGATTTTCACATCTATTATATATCTATTGATACCAATAGTGGCAGATCAGACAGAATCTATTATAAGTAAATTCCCTCAAACTTTTGAAAATATATCTTTTTTTATACAAAGTAAGTTATCTACCTCTGTGAATTCAAACTTGACGGAAAACATTAACATAGAGAGTGTAATAAAGAATTTTTCTTCTACTGTAAAAAATCAACTAGGAAACATACAAGGAGGAATATCTTTTATTTTTGGAGGACTACTTGATTTCCTTTTGGTTTTAGTTTTTACTTTCTTTTTTGCAGTTCAACCACAAGGAGTTTCTAATTTCATCAAAGGAATAACTCCTCTAAAATATAAAAAATACATTATAGATCTTTGGGATAGATTTGGAGTAAAAATGGGGTATTGGTTACAAGGACAAATATTATTATCAACAATAACAGCTGTACTTATGTTTTTAGGATTTGTTTTAATTGGTGTTCCAAACGCATTTGTGCTCGCTCTACTTGCTGGGATGTTTGAGTTCTTTCCTATTTTTGGACCATTTGTAGCAATGATACCTCCGGTTTTACTTTTGGTAGCAATTGGAGACTTTTATTCAATTATCTATATATTAGCACTTGCGATTTTAGTTCAACAAATACAACAAAATCTGATCTACCCATTAGTCGTTCAAAAAATTATAGGAGTACCTAGTACTTTGATTATACTTTCAATTGTTGTTGGAGCAACTTTGGGAGGTATTATAGGCTTGCTTTTGGCTATACCAATAGCTGTTTTATTTCAAGAATTATATAAAGATATACAAAGTGGATATTTTGCTGCTACAACAAAAGATGATAATAAAATAAATAATAGTTAAGTTTTGTGTTGTTTGCAAATAATCTGTGTAAGTGTTAATTTAGTTATATGTCAATAAAAAAGATAAACAAAATATATGAATTCTGTTTTCACATAGATCCAGAAGTTTCTGAGTCAGAAGTAAAGAATTTATTAGATGTTGTTGATAATAAAATAAAATCAAACAATGGTGAAATTATTTCAAAAAAAGAGGCAGAACAAATAGATTTGGCATACCCTATAAAAGCGGCCACTCGCGGTGATGACGGTGTATATAGAAAATTTAATACCTCAACAATATCCTCTATAAAGTTTGAACTAGAGACAAAAAACCAAAAAAAACTACAGGAAGATCTTAAAGAAATTAAAGAAATTTTTAGAAGTATTTTTATTGAAGGAAAAAAGGAAGATGTTGTTTTTGATATAGAAGATTTGATAGACGAAGAAGAAAAAACTGAAAAGAAAGTAACAGAAAAACAAGAAGTAAAATAGTCATATGTTTATAAACAAAGTTTTTATTTACGGAAATTTAACGAAAGACCCAGAACTTAAAACAATCCCAACATCTGGTATGTCTGTAACAAATGTATCAATAGCAACAAACAGAACGTGGAAAGACCAATCAGGCACAAAACAAGACGAGGTTGAATATCACGATGTTGTGTTTTTTGGAAAAATAGCGGAAATTGTTTGTCAGTATTTAAAAAAAGGATCTGGTATTTTTGTGGAAGGAAGAATAAAAACTAGAAGCTGGGAGCAGGATGGTGTAAAGAAATACAGAACAGAAATAATCGGAGAACAAATGCAATTTGGACCTAAAAAAGATGGACAAACTGGAGGTGGTTCTGCGGCACAACACCAACAACCAAATGCAAGTAAAAATATATCTGAAGATGATGAAATTAACCCAGAAGATATACCATTTTAATATGAAAACAACCAAAAACACAAAAAAAATAGAGATAAAACAAATAGATTTTAGAAATGTAGCACTACTGTCTAAGTATATAAATCAAAGTGGCAGACTTATGACTAGAAGACATAACAAAACTAGTGCAAAAGAGCAAAGAAAAATAGAACAAGAGGTTAAAAGAGCAAGATACATGGCATTGTTACCTTATATTAAACAATAAAGTTTTTAATTTTTTTTAGCCCGTTCAACATATTCTCCGTTTTGTGTATTTATACACACCACATCTCCTGTATTGATAAACATAGGTGTATCTACAATAGCCCCTGTCTCAAGTACGACTTTTTTACTGCCTCCGACCGCTGTATTTCCTTTTATAGATGGCGGTGCATCTTTAACTACCAAATTAACTTTTATTGGTGGATAAACAGAAAATAGTTTTTCATCAAAATACATCCCTGTAACTTCAGTATTTTCTTTTAAAAAAAGAGGGGAAGAGATAATTGATGTGTCTACCGTAATTCTTTTACTTTTATCACCTTCTTTGTGAAAGACACATTGATTACCTTTGCTATATATATATATCAATGTTTCTTTTTCTATTTCCGCTTGATCAAAATATTCAGAAGCACTAAAATTTTTTTCTATTATGTTTCCGGTAATTAGGTTTTTAATCCTTGTTTGTACAGAAGCCTTTTGTCTGCTTTTTTTGGAAATTTGGGAGTCGATAACTTCATAAGGTGTTTTATCAATAACAAAAAGCACCCGAGGTTTTAAATCTGTATATCCAAGTTTTGCCATATAAAGAAGTATAGCAGAAAGAAATATTAAAAAATATTACTTAAAACAAAATCAAATATATCGTCGTTATAGGATATATACAAAATAAACAAAGCCCAAAAAACTTCTAATCCAATTCCTCGTAAATTATTCAAAATCCAAAAAATAACAAACACAGGAAGGGAAATAATAAAAAAAATTACCCCAAATAAACCACCAAGATTTTTACTATATTGTAGTAGCGAGTTTGCGTCTTGTATACTTGGCAGTGAGTGCAATGCAAAACAAAACCCAGCCCATATGTATATATAATAAAGATATATATCAATATTAGGAGTTATAAAAGTATTGTGTAAAAGGACATATGAAACAACTGATCCTATGACCATAGGAGACAAAGCTATAAAAAAAATTTTTATATATGAGTTGGGTGATTGATATGTTACGTCTCCACCAGAACCATCAAATCGAAAGAATCTGACACGAGTTACTTTTACCCCAAACAACAAACACATAACAAGATGAGCTGTCTCGTGAAGTACTATTCCAGGAAAAGTGAGATAACTTGTAATTTTATAAAATTGCATTTATTTTTTTATAGTATTTTTTATCTCTTTTTTTATTTCTTCCATAATTTTTGGATTTTCTTGTAAAAACTGTTTTGACTTTTCAGATCCTTGTCCGAGTTTTTTGTCCTTATATGAGTAATACGCACCAGATCTTTTAATAACATCTGTTTTTTCACCAATAGTTATCAATTCGCCTATTTTTGATATACCTTCGTTATACATCAAGTCAAACATTGCTGTTCTAAATGGGGGAGCCACCTTGTTTTTTACTACTTTCACACGAACGGTGTTTCCTATTATTTCATCACCATCACCCTTTATTTGCTTTGATTTTCTTATATCTATTCTTACTGATGAGTAGAACTTTAATGCTTTTCCTCCTGGTGTTGTTTCTGGATTTCCAAAAAGCACGCCAATCTGCATTCGTATTTGATTTGTAAATATAACTATAGTTTTTGATTTTGCTGTTATTGCAACAAGTTTTCTCATTGCCTGACTCATTAATCTGGCTTGTCTACCCACATGTGTAGCATCCATCTCACCATCTATCTCTGCTTGAGGTGTGAGTGCTGCTACTGAATCTATAACTATAACATCTAACTCACTACTTCGAACTAGCCTATCGACTATTTCCAAAGCGTTTTCTCCTGAATTCGGTTGAGATATTAAAAGATTTTTTATATCCACACCTATATTCTCTGCATACACCGGATCAAGTGCGTGCTCTGCGTCTATAAAAGCACACAGCCCACCAGACTTTTGTGCTTCTGCTACAACATGCAAACATAGAGTAGTTTTACCAGAACTTTCTGGTCCAAATATTTCAATTATCCTTCCTCGAGGTAATCCTCCAATACCTAGAGCTAAATCAAGTCCTATTGATCCTGTAGATATTTTTGCAACATCCACTTTTGGTACATCACCAAGACACATAACAGAATCATCTCCAAATTTTGATCTTATTCCTTTTAATATCTCATCTATATTTTTATTGTCTTTTTTCATTATAAATG